>SLDI01000499.1:0-8775 GCA_007125385.1 Phycisphaeraceae bacterium
ACCAAGTGCCCGGCTGTCAGCGTCTCGACGTTCGTCGCTGCCATCGTCGCGGTGGTTGTGATGATGATCGTGGTTGCGGCGCCGCGAGCGGTGGCGGTGGATGTTGGGGATTATTCGTGGGCGCGGCCGCATGCGGAGGTGCTGGAGACGGGGGATCTGGCGTGGAAGCCGGAGCCTTTCGTGTTCGAGGTGGGTGAGTCGGTTCGCTACATCGACTACGTCGGAGGCAGTGACGACAATGACGGGCGTACGCCGGCGACGGCGTGGCGGCATCATCCGTGGGACGCCAACGCGCGGGGGCAGGCGGCGGGGGGCGGGGAGGCTGACACCTACGTGTTCAAGCGTGGGGTGGTGTATCGCGGGGCGCTGGTGACGGACGAGATCGTGGGTGAGCCGGGCCGGCCGGTGCGGCTGACATCGGACCCGTCGTGGGGCGAGGGCGAGGCGAAGATTTACGGCTCGGTGGCGGTGCGCGAGGGTTGGCGTCGCGGGGCGGAGCATGCGGACATTCCGGAGCCGGATGAGGTGTGGTGGGTGGATCTGGATTTCCTGCCGCGCAACGTGTGGATGGTGGAGGAGTCGGGCGAGGTGAGGCGGCTGCCGCTGGCGCGGGTGCCGAACTGGCGGCCGGGGGACGTGGACGACGTCAAGGCCGAGTGGTGGCAGTGGAACAACGAGCGGGCGCATCAGCATCGCAACTTCGTTGAGGGGCCGGGTGGTCAGCGGCTGTACCTGGGCATCGACACGGAGAACCTGACGCGCGAGGCGGACTATTACGAAGGGGCGACCGTGTGGACGGAGTATGGGTGGGTCATGAGCACGCCCTACCCGGCGCGGGTGCAGGTGGTGGACACCGAGCGGCGGGGGCTGGGCTTCGGCGGGCAGTTCGGCGGGGTGAACCATTACGTGATCGTGCGCGGGGCGCGGTACTACCTGGAGGACAAGCCGCACTACCTGGACGATCCGGAAGGGGAGTTCTGGTTCGAACGTCGCGGCAGCGGCGGTCGGCTGCACGTCCGGCTGCCGGAGGGCCTGACGCCCGAGGACGTGACGATCGAGGCGGCGCGGCATCGGATGTTGATCGACGCGTCGCGCATGGAGCACGTGCACATTTCGGGGCTGACGTTCCGGTTCACGAACGTGTCGTGGGATCTGACGGAGGTGGCGTACGAGGCGGGCGAGCGGAACTTCGTGCTGCGCGAGGGGCCGGCGTCGGCGACGATCCGGCTGATGGGCCACGGGCAGGACGTGCGGGTGTCGCACTGCCGGTTCGAGCACGTGTACCGCGCGGTGTTCATGTACCCGCCGGGCGAGGCGGAGCACCTGGATTCGATCGCGGTGGCGGACAACGACATCCGGTACACGGACGGCGGGGGGATTCACATCGAGGACGGGGCGTTGTGGGGTCACGTGGAGCTGAAGGCGGGGCTGCTCAAGGACGTGCGGGTGATGCGGAATCGGCTGCACGAGATCGGGCGCCGGCCGGGGCGGTTCAACGGCGGCGTGGCGATCGACGTGTCGAACCCGCGCACGGCGGAGCTGGCGGGGAACATGCTCTCGCGGACGTGGGGCCTGGGGCTGAACATGCGCGGGGGCAAGCGCGGCGGGGCGGCGTGGGACGTGCCGCTGGTGCGCATCCTCGCCCATCACAACCGCGTGATCGACCCGCTGCTGAACAACAACGACTTCGGCGGAATCGAGACCTGGCAGGGCGGGCCCTTCTACCTCTACAACAACGTGGTGGGCAACCCCGGCGGGTACCGGCACTGGGGCGTGGTGCTCGGCAGCGACGGGCCGCACCGCTTCGGGTTCGCCTACTACATGGACGGGGCGTTCAAGAACTACCTGTTCAACAACATCGGCTGGGGGCACGAGTCGGACCCGAGCTCGCCGCGGGGCAATCGGGCGGCGCTGCAGGAGATCCACAGCTTCCAGAACACGTTCTTCAACAACACGTTTCACAACTTCGTCAAGGGCTCGCGGCGGCAGGCGCCGCAGGGCGGGCGCAACAAGTACCTGGGCAACGTCTGGGACACGATCGGGAGCTGGGTGTTCCGCCATGCCGACCCGGCGCGGACGGAGGCGGCGGGCAACGAGGCCGACGCGGGGCCGCCGGCCGATCATTTTGCGCTGGAAACAAATGCGTACGTGGGCAACGTGTTCCACGACGTGGCGCGGTTCGGGGTGTTTCGGCCGTCGGGCGCCTGGCACGAGAGCTTTTCCGAGGCGGTCCAGGCGTTGCGCGAGGGGGGGGCGATCGAGCATGCGATGGGCACGGTGGTGGATCGCTCGCCGCTGCGTGACGCGGCGGGGCATGACTTTCGGCCGGTGGCGGAGCATGCCGGTCGCGGGGCGCGGGTGTTCGTGCCGTGGTCGCTGTATGCCACGGTGGGCGAGTGGGGGTTCTACCCGGCCGGTGACGATCCGCGGCGGATCATCGACGAGCACTGGTACATGCGGCCGTACTACGTCAACCGCGGGCGTTACCACGCGCACCCGCGCTTTCCGCTGACAGCGGTGAACGTGACGCGAGAGGACTACATCGACTCGCCGCTGGAGGACTGGACGCGTGGGGCGCTGCGTTTCAACGGGCGTGACCAGTACGCGTACGTGGCGGACGCCAAGCTCAACGGGCCGTTGGCGTACGAGGTGGAGGGCCGATGGCAGCGCAGCGGGGAGGTTGAGCGGCGTGTGGCCGAGGGCGAGACGTTCACGAGCCCGCAGGTGCATCGGAGCAGCTTCCTGGTGGAGTTGTACGTCACGGCCGAGCCGGGCCAGGGCGAGGCGGTGCTGGTGCGCAAGCGAGATGAGGAGGCGGGCTACAGCGTGGAGCTGGACGAGGCGGGGCGGGTGCGTTTCGCGCTGCGGGCCGGTGGCGAGGATGTGGCGGTGGTGACGAGCGAGGCGGTGCTGGCCGATGGGCGCTGGCGTCACGTCGTGGCCGAGGTGGATCGCGAGGCGCGGACGTTGACGCTGTACGTCGATGGCGAGGTGGCGGCGAGCGCGGCCGGCGTGACCGGCGAGGTGTCGCTGGCCAACGGTTCGGATTTTTACGTGGCGGGGACGCCGCAGGGCGGGCACCTGGCCGGGGCGATGGCGTTCATGCGCATCAGCCTGGGCACGCTCGCCGACGCGCGGACGGACATCGACGAGCTGTACGCCTGGCAGTTCGCCGGGCCGCACCGGCGCGACTTTGTCGGTGCGGAGGCGGACGAGCGGCGTGAGGCCGGGGCGATCCAGGGTCCGCGGTAGGGGGGCGCTCGACAAATCGCTCGTGGCAATGGACAATCGCCCGCACTATGCAAACCACCTCGCCAGAGCCTGAGCGGGTGACCACGGGGCTGCCGGGTCTGGACGCGATTCTCGACCACCTGCGCATCGGCGACAACGTGGTCTGGACGGCCGATGCGATCGACCACTACCGGGCGTTCGTGCAGCCTTTCGTCGCCGCGGCGCGGCGCGACGGGCGGCAGATCGTTTACTTTCGTTTTGCCGAGCATCCGCCGCTGCTCGAGGCGGACGAGCACGTGGCCCGGCATGAGCTGGACGCGCTGCACGGTTTCGAGCACTTCACCAGCGCGGTATACCGGCATATCACGGATCACGGCCGGGAGGCGTTCTGCGTCTTTGACAGCCTGTCGCACCTGCAATCAGCGTGGGCGACGGACCAGATGATCGCCAACTTCTTCCAGGTCGTGTGCCCGTATCTGTTCCGGCTGGACACGATCGCGTACTTCGCGCTGCTGCGCGGGCACCACTCGCTCGGGACGATCCGGCAGATCCGGCAGACCACGCAGGTGATGGTGGGGCTGTACCAGCGAGGCGGCGCGCAGCACGTGCAGCCGATCAAGGTCTGGCAGCGCCATTCGCCGACGATGTTTCTGCCGCACGAGCGTCAGGGCGAGCGGTTCGTGCCTGTGGCCAACAGCTACGACGCGACGGCGCTGCTGGCGGACGTGCGTCAACTGGCGGTGGACGATCCGAAGCGTCGGCTGGACTACTGGGATCGGCTGTTCATCGACGCCGAGGCGGCGGCGCGCCTGCCGCGCGACGAGGCGCGTCACGAGGAGATGCTTCAAAAGCTGGTGGGCGTGCTGATGGGCCAGGACGCGCGCATCCTGGAGCTGGCGCGGCGGTACATGACGCTGGCGGACCTGCTGGCGATCCGCTCGCGGATGATCGGTACGGGGTTCATCGGGGGCAAGGCGGTGGGGATGATCCTGGGGCGGAAGATCCTTGAACGCGACGAGGCGTATGGGTGGTCGGCGGTGCTCGAGCCGCACGACTCGTTCTACATCGGCTCGGACGTGTATTACTGGTACCTGGTGCACAACGGCTGGTGGGATCTGCTGATGCAGCAGAAGACGGCCAGCGGGTATTTCAGCGCGGCCGAGCACCTGGAGCGCAACATGCTGCGCGGCCGGTTCCCGGAGGAGCTGGTCGAGACGCTGGAGCAGATGCTGGAGTACTACGGGCAATACCCGCTGCTGGTGCGATCCTCGAGTTTGCTGGAGGACGGGTTCACGGGCGCGTTCGCGGGCAAGTACGAGAGCCACTTCTGCGTCAATCGCGGCACGCCGGAGCAGCGTCTGGATCAGCTTCTGCACGCGATGCGGCGGATTTTCGCCAGCACGATGAGCCGGGACGCGCTGACCTACCGCCGCCAGCGTGGGCTGGAGGATCGCGAGGAGCCCATGGGCCTGCTGGTGCAGCGGGTGTCGGGGCGGTATCGCGGGCATCTTTACATGCCGGACGCGGCGGGGGTGGGCGCGAGCTACAACACGTTCGTGTGGTCGCGCGACATGGACCCGCGCGCGGGAATGCTCCGCATCGTGGCGGGGCTGGGCACGCGCGCGGTGGACCGGGTGGAGGGCGACTATCCGTGCGTGGTGGCGCTGGATCAGCCGCTGCGTCGGCCGTACCGTGGCGAGGAGGATCTGCGCAAGTACTCCCAGCGTGACATGGACGTGCTGGACATCGACGCCAACACCTTCACGACGATCCCGCTGATTCGGCTGGCGGAGCTGGATGTGGGCGTGCCCGATGCGCGCCTGGCGGTGCCGGACCGGCGGCTGGAGCGGCTGCTGCGCGAGCGCGGGCAGGAGCAGACCTCGGGCCGCGCGTGGCTGGTGAACTTCGAGCCGCTGCTGCGTGATACCGATTTTGCCGGGTTGCTGCAGCGCATGCTCAAGACAATCGAGCGGGCGTACGGCTACCCGGTGGAGGTGGAGTTCACGCTCACGTTCGGCGAGGCAGGCGAGCAGCGGATCAACCTGGTGCAGTGCCGGCCGCTGCAGACGCTCGGGCCGCAGCAGCGCGTGAGGCTGCCGGACGCCGTCCGGGGCGAGGCGCTGTTCTTCCGCACGAGCGGGCGGTTCATGGGCCCGAGCATGCAGCTACCCATTCAGCGTGTGGTGTGGGTTGACCCGCAGGCCTACGCCGCGGCGACGAACCAGCAACGTCACGACGTGGCGCGGCTGATCGGCGCGATCAACAACGCGATCGGGGCGGACGGGTGGACGACGCTGCTGGCCGGGCCCGGGCGCTGGGGCACGTCGACGCCGGCGCTGGGCGTGCCGGTCCGCTTCTCGCAGATCAACCACTTCGCAGCGCTGGTGGAGGTCAGCGCGCCCGAGGCGGGGATCACGCCCGAGCTGAGCTACGGCACTCACTTCTTCCAGGATCTGGTCGAGACGCAGACGTTCTACGCGGCCCTGGCGCCGCAGGAGCAGGATTGCCAGCTCAACCTCGACTATCTGGCGACGTGCCCGAACGAGCTGACGCGGCTCGTGCCGGCGGCGCAGCCTTACGAAGGGCTGGTCAAGGTGTGCGACACCGTGGATCGCGGGTTGTATCTGCTGGCCGACGTCGTGCAGCAGCAGGCGATGTGCTGCGAGGTGGATGGGCGGGAGGGCGAACGCACGTAGCGCGGGTGCGCAAAAGCCGACCGTGCGACGCTATAGCGGACGCCGCCCGGGTGCGCATCATCCGGGCGCTGTGTCTTCGTGGTGTTGCTCCTCCTGCTGCGGGTTCACGGGCAGGGCCAGCACGAACTCACATCCGCGTCCCGGCTCGGCATGGACGTCAAGGTGCCCGCCGTGCTCCTCGACGATGCGGCGGGTGGTCGGCAGGCCCAGGCCGGTACCGCGGCGCTTGGTGGAGAAGTAGGGCTCGAAGACGCGCCGGGCGGTCGCCTCGTCCATGCCCGGGCCGGTGTCGATGACGTGGATGCGGATCTCCGGCTCCTCAAGGGGGTGCTCGCGCTGGGTGCGGACGATCAGCTCGTCCGCGCCGCCGTGCGGGGCGGCCTTCTCGCGTGCGTCGGTCATGGCCTGCGTGGCGTTGATGAGCAGGTTGAGCATCGCCTGCTTGAGCAGGGCGGCGTCGGCCGGCGCGATGGCGGGGTTGGCCCCGAGCTGCGTGCGCAGGTGGACGCCCGCGGCCTGGGCCTGGGGCTGGTAGAAGTCGGCCAGCTCGTCGATCAGCTCGTTGATGTCGACCGGCTCGCGGTCGAGCTCCAGCCGGCCCGCGAAGCGGAGGAAGTCTTCGAGCGTCTCGCGCAGGCGGTTGGCCTCGCGCGCCAGGGCATCGAAGCGGCGCTGGACGCTGGCCAGCTTCTGCGTCTTGGCGTCGTTGCCGGCGACGTCGTGGGCGACCTCGGCCAGGTCTTCGCGGAGCAGTTGGACGTTGAGCCCGATGGTTGAAAGGGGGTTCTTGATCTCGTGGGCGAGTCCGCCGGTCATGCGGCCGAGCTCGGCGAGGCGTTCGGCGGCCTGGGCGCGTTTTTCGAGGCGGCGGACGCGGCGGGCGGTGCGTCGGCTCCAGGCCCAGGCCAGGGGCAGCGTCAGCAGGATCCCCAGGGCCAGGCCCAGCAGCAGCCACGTCCACATGCTTGAGAGGATAGCAGGGCGGGAGCAGGGCGGGCCAGGCAGGCCAAGTGCCTGTGGTGTGACTCGAACACCCCCCGCAAACCCCTGAGAAAACCGATATTTCCGAGCGAGGCGGCGCACGAGGCGGCGCACCGGGCGCTTTATCCACAATCACCGACCCCGACCTGGCCCGCGTCGTCGCCGCGTGGAGCGACCTGTCGCCGGCTGTACGAACGGGCATCCTGGCCATCGTCAACGCGTCTGCCCCGCCCCCGGACGCCGGCTGAAGCCCCGCAGCGGCCGCGGCGGCTGCCCGGACCGTCGCCGGCGGCGGAACCGCTACGTGGAGCTTTCTGGCCTTTCCTCACTGCCCACCCTGATTTCGCGACCCCCGAATTTTCGCCGACCCAAATTTCCCCCGCCTGAGATTTCCACCATGCCGAACACCCGCCCCGGGAAAGACCCGCTGCAAGTGCTGGAAGACCACTACTACCGCCCACGGATCGGCCGGCGATTCTCGCTGCGCCCGGGCCCGTTCGCACCGCGCCAGAAGCAGTGGAAGCGCTACCTGCCCTGGCAGGTGTGGGCCGAGATCGACCCCGCCAAGGCGCCCGCCCTGCAAGCCGCCTTTGGCATCGACGCCGACACGCCCGCCGGCCGCGAGCAGTGGGAAACGCTTATCGCTGACCTGGCCCACGCCCGCCTCTTCCTGCGGGTGATTCGCCTGCACCACCGCTACCGCGTCCCGCCGGGCGAAACGCGGTCACAGCGGCAAGCCCGGCTCGACCGTTGGCTGCCCGTGCCGTTCACCGGCGACGCGGCCACCATGCGGCTGACCTGGAACACCCCCGTCCGCTTCGCCTGCCCCTCACGCTCCATGACCGTGAAGCCCCGCACCCTGCCGCTGCTGGTCGCCGATCCTGGCTACGACGAGACCCGCGCGACGATTCAGCAGGCCGGCGGCATGGCGCGATGGCTGGAGGACGGGCAGGTGTTTCTGTGCGTAAAAGCTGCGGCACCCCCGGCCGGAGCCAATTCGTGAACACGAGTCGCGACAAGATCAGCTACTTTTCAGCACCGTGCCGCCTCAAGAGCTCGGCCACCTCAGCATGACCTGCCTCGACTGCCCGGTGTAGTGGCGTCCAGCCATTCCTGAGTTTCGCGTTCACATCGGCTCCTTGGTTGATCAGAAGTTCCGCCAGATCTGTATGGCCATTTGAAGCTGCCCAATGCAACGGTGTCCAGCCAGCCTCAGTCTTCGCATTCACGTCCGCTCCGTTCTCAATCAACAGTCTTGCTACGTCTGTTCTGTCCGCTTCTGCCTCCCAAGCAGCCAAATGCAGCGGTGTTAGGAGATCATTGTCTTTCGCGTTCGCATCGGCGCCCGCATCGAGCAGAAGTCGCACCACTTCGATTTCTTCCACACCCATCGCCCGATGAAGTGGTGTCCAGCCCCGATCATCTCCTTCATTCAGATTCGCTCCCTCATTAATCAGGCGTTGTGCTTCGTCTACACGGTTGGCCCCCACCGCTCCATGCAGCGGAAAGCCCGCGTCCCTCAGAAACTCCACCACACCTGGACGGCTTGGCCGCGCAAAGCGGAACGGTTCACTCTTTCCGCTCCAGCCTTTTGCGTGGTCTAGCGGGGTCAACCCGCGATCATCTTCTGCATCCAAGCTGGCGCCGTGTTCGATCAGCAGCTTTGCGACGGCAACGCCTCGTGCGTCTGGGTCTGGCTTGTCCTCTCTGACACCTGCTTTATGCAACGGCGTCTCGCCGCGGCTGTCCGTGATTGTGGGGTCCGCGCCATGAGCGAGTAGTAACTTGACCATTTCAACGTCGCCGTTAAATGCGGCGGCGTGTAGGGGAGAACTTCGGCTGTGGCGGCCCCCTAATGTCGCTTCAC
>SLDI01000083.1:0-8775 GCA_007125385.1 Phycisphaeraceae bacterium
ACCCACCGCGCGGCGCGGACGATCGCCGACGTTCGTGGTGGGTTTCGCTTCGCTCTACCCACCCTACAGCGCGGCACCCCCTACGCTGCGATCTGATCGACCATGTCGTGTGCCTCGGCCACCGCGCGGTTCGTCAGCTTCCCGTCGCGCATGTTCAGCGCGTTGGCGAAGCCGGGATCGTTGGCCACGAGCTTCTCCGCCCCCTCGCGCGCCAGGCGCAGCACGTAGGGCTGCGTCGCGTGGCACAGCGCCTGCGTGCTCGTGCGTCCCACGGCCCCGGGCATGTTCGCCACGCCGTAATGCACCACCTCGTCGATCACGTAGGTCGGCTGGCGGTGCGTCGTCGGCCGGGTCGTCTCGACGCACCCGCCCTGGTCCACGCCCACGTCCACGATCACCGCGCCGCTGCGCATCTGCTTGAGCAGCGGCCGGTCGATCAGCACCGGCGTTCGCCCGCCGGGGATCAGCACCGCCCCGATGACCAGGTCCGCGGCCACCACGTGCTCGGCGATCGCGTGGGCGTGCGAGTAGGCCGTGTGCACGTTCGCCGGCATGGTCTCCTGAAGGTAGCGCAGGCGGTCCAGGTTCACGTCCATGATCGTCACCCGCGCCCCGAGCCCCGCCGCCGCCCGCGCCGCCGCCGTGCCCACCACGCCCCCGCCCAGCACCAGAACGTTGCCCGGCTCCACGCCCACGATCCCGCCGAGCAATATCCCCCGCCCCCGCATCGGCGCCTCCAGACACTTCGCCCCTTCCTGGATGCTCATCCGGCCCGCCACCTCGCTCATCGGCGTCAGCAGCGGCAGCCGACCCTGCCCGTCCGTCAGCGTCTCGTACGCGATCGCCGTGATCCGACGCGCCAGGCAACGCTCCGTCAGCTCGCGACTCGCCGCAAAATGAAAATACGTGAACACCACCTGCCCCGGCCTCAGACGCTCGATCTCCTCGCCCACCGGCTCCTTGACCTTCACGACCGTCTCCGCCTGCGCGAACACCGCCTCCGGCCCGTCCACCAGCCGGGCCCCCGCCGCCGCGTACTGCTCGTCGCCATACCCGCTGCCCACGCCCGCCCCACACTCGACGATCACCTCGTGCCCGGCCCCGGCCAACAGCTCCACGCCCACCGGCAGCATCGCCACGCGGTACTCATCCGGCTTCGTCTCCCGCGGCACACCAACGATCATCACACGTGTCCTTTCCTTGCTCGAAACGTGATCTGGAGCCTGCGAAAAACCGCGAAGAAGCGAAGCGGGCGAAGAGCGCGAAGAGCGTTTTTTTGCCTGATCGCCTGCACCTTCGCGACTTCGCGTGTCTTCGCTTCTTCGCGGTTTCACGGAGGCGTCCCGTGTTCATTCGTGGCGATCTTCCCCCGCCGAGCCTCCAGCTCCTGGCGGATCGCCCCGACCGTCTCGTTGATCGCCTCGTCGAGGTTGTCGTTGACGATGAATGCATCGTAGACGCCGCTGGCGCGGGCGCGGGCGATCTCATCCTTGGCCTTGGTGAACCGCCGCTGGATCGTCGCCTCGTCCTCACGCTTGCGCTGGCGCAGCCGATCCAGCAGCACCTGCTCCGAAGGCGGCAGGATGAACACCGCGAACGCCCCGGGCATGTTCGCCTTGACCTGCACCGCCCCCTGCACGTCGATCTCCAGCAGCACGATGCGGCCGGCGGCAAGGTTCTCCACCACCGGCCGCCGCGGCGTGCCGTAACAATGATCAAACACCTGCGCCCACTCCAGCAGCTCGCCAGCCTCGCGATGCCGGGCGAACGCGGCGTCATCGACAAAGTGATAATCCACCCCCGGCGTGTCGGCGTCGGTGCGCGGCCGGGTGGTCATCGACACGCTGAAGACCGCGTCCAGCTCGCGCTGCACCGCCCGCGCGATCGTCGTCTTGCCCACGCCCGAAGGCCCCGAGATGATCAGCAGCACCCCCGGCGCCGCCGGCGGATCAGGAGCGGAACCAGGGCGAGACGGGGCCATTGAGCGTGTTATAGCGGATCGCCGCGACGCGGGCATGGCGGCGCTGCCCGTTCCCAGGGCCATCGCACCCGCGCGACGGCTGGGTTCTCGCCAGGGGCGCAGGGCGAGTGCCACTGACAAGCGGACTCCGCGGAGCTTGTCAGTGGCACCCAACGCCGTGACCTTTACGCGTGGCGGCGCTGATGTAGGGTGGGTAGAGCGAAGCGAAACCCACCGCGCGGCGCCGACGATCGCCGACGTTCGTGATGGGTTTCGCTGCGCTCTACCCACCCTGCATCAGCCCGGCCACGAGGCAGTTCACGGCGCTCCAGGGGGCGTCTGGAGGAGGGGGGTTTGCCCCGGCGCTGTTGGCGGCCTCTGCGAGAACCCTCCCTTGGCCCTGAGGCGTCACACGCCCGCCGGCGCCTCGCCGGCCACCGCCCTGAGCCAGTTCACATCGTTCAGCAGCGCCTCGGCGTGCGGCGTGTGCAGCCGACAGTGGTAATGCCCCGCCGCCGCCAGCTTCCGCAACGCCTTGTCCAGCAGCATCCGCCGCGTCGGCCCGGCCACCTCCGTCTCGTCCAGGACCAGCTCCACCACCCCGCGCCCGTCCGCCTGCGGCCGATACAGCGCCAGGCCCACCAGCGCCTCCTCCCGCCGCGCCCACAGGCTCAGCCGCGCCACCACCTGCCCCGGCGACAGCGCCACCCCACGCTCGCCCGCCCAGGCCAGCGCCTCGCCCAGCTCACCCTGGCGGATCTGCCCGATCCGCGGCGGCGACGCTCCGGAAGTGTCTGCGCAGGATTCTCCCATCATCGCCTTTATCGGCCAGCCGGAGCGGGAAGTTGCCCCCGGCCCGGTCAGTGGCGGCAATCCTGCCCCCCTCCCTCCGGGAGGGGTTGGGGGAGAATGCGCACGAATGCCCGAAGCGCCCGCGCGGCGAATCGTCGCTCCCCGGCAGCAGGACGCACCCTCCCCCGCCCTCCCGCAGGGAGGGGGCAGGATGGCCATACCCCTGCCCGAGATAGGCCGGCCGCGCCCCTCGCCCGGGGCTGGCACCGCCGCCGGCCCGGGCGTATACTCCCGCCATGACCCGCGCCCGCCGCGCCATCGCGATCATTATCAGCCCCAGCCGCTGACGCCGGGCAGGCATCCCCCTTGCACCGATGGAGCCCTGTCCCGCGGCAGGGCTTTTGTCGTTGGGGCGAGCCTCGATCGCCGATCCACACAATCAGAAATCAGCCATCAGAAATCAGAAATTGAGCTCATGACCCAAGCCCAGCAGCGCAACTACAAGAAGACGCTGAACCTGCCGCGCACCAACTTCGCGATGCGGGCAAACCTCGTCCAGAACGAGCCCGCGTCCATCAAGCGCTGGGGCAAGGCCAACCTCTACGCCCAGCTCCGCGAAGCCGACCACCCGCGAGGCCGCTTCGTCTTCCACGACGGCCCGCCCTACGCCAACGGCTCAATCCACCTCGGGCACCTCGAAAACAAGGTCCTCAAGGACTTCGTCGTCCGCACACGCTCCATGCTCGGCTACGACACGCCCTTCATCCCCGGGTGGGACTGCCACGGCCTGCCCATCGAGCACAAGGTCGTCCAGGAGCTCGGCGAGAAGGCCCGCGGCATGGCCCCCATGCAGATCCGCAAGCGCTGCCGCGATTACGCCGAGAAGTTCGTCAAGCTCCAGCGCCAACAGATGCAGCGTTTGCTCACCCTGGCCGACTACGACAACCCCTACCTGACGATGGACCCGGTCTACGAGGCGGCGGTGCTGGAGGTGTTCGCGGAGCTGGTTGGCCAGGGGCTGATCTACCGCGGACTCAAGCCGGTGCACTGGTCGATCGAGAACCAGACCGCGCTGGCGGAGGCGGAGCTGGAGTACCACGACCGTGAGGACACGAGCGTGTATGTGTTGTTTGAGTTGACGGCAAGCGCCACGGCAAAGGTATTGAAGCATGCCGACACCGTTGGCGCTGTACCGGACGTACCGATCTCGCTCATGATCTGGACAACCACTCCTTGGACTCTTCCCGCGAACCTAGCAGTAGCCGTTCGGCGCGACGCAGATTACGGGCTTTATGAAGTTTCGCATCGAGGTGAGACCAAACTGGTCTTTGTGGCGCAGGATCTGGCTCCCCGCGTGTTCAACAAGGCTGGTATCGAAGATTGGAGCTTGTGTGGGGGGTGGGTTGGCCGGGAGTTCGACCTGCACCAGGCTACCTACACGCATCCCTTTGTTGACGACGCCCGGCCCCGAGGTGTGTACACGGCCGACTACGTCACCCTCGAGGACGGCACGGGCCTGGTGCACACCGCGCCGGGCCACGGCGTGGAGGACTACCAGACCGGCCTGCGCGAGGGCCTGGACATCTACTGCCCCGTCCGCGCGGACGGCACCTTCGACGACACCGTCCCCGACTGGCTCCAGGGCAAGAGCATCTGGCACGGCAACGACCTCGTCGTCGAGCATCTGCGCCGCTCGGGCCACCTCTTTCACAGCGAGCGGTTCACCCACAGCTACCCGCACGACTGGCGTGGCAAGACGCCTGTCATCTTCCGCGCCACCGAGCAGTGGTTCCTCGGGGTGGACAAGCCCATCAAGCACGACGGCGAGCAGCCGCTGCGCCGCCGCGCGCTAGAGGCCGCGGACCACGACATCACCTTCATCCCCGCATGGGGCAAGAACCGCATGCGTGGCATGCTCGAGTCGCGCCCCGACTGGTGCCTCTCCCGCCAACGCGCCTGGGGCCTGCCCATCCCCGCGTTCTACAACAGCCAGGGCGAGGTGCTGTTGACGCCGGCCACCGTGCGCGCGGTGGCGGGGGTCGTCCGCGAAAAGGGCTCCGACGCCTGGTTCACGCTCGAAGCCCACGACCTGCTCACCCACTACGACCCCGCCACCGACCCCGACGCCCCCGCCTGGGCCAAATCCGAAATCCGAAATCCGAAATCCGAAATCACCAAAGGCTCCGACATCTTTGACGTCTGGTTCGAGTCCGGCACGAGTTGGGCGGCCGTGCTGCGCCAGCGCGTCGGCAAGGACGGCGTGCCCGCCGACCTCTACCTCGAAGGCTCCGACCAGCACCGCGGCTGGTTCCAGACCTCCCTGCTGCCGGCGCTGGGCGCCACCGGCAGCCCGCCCTACAAGGCGCTGCTGACGCACGGCTTCACCGTCGACCGCGACGGCCGCAAGATGTCCAAGAGCCTGGGCAACACGCTCGAGGTGGAGGACCTCTTGAAGACCTACGGCGCCGACGTCTGCCGATGGTGGGTCGCCGGCCTGGCGTTCGAGAACGACGTGAAGGTCGACGAGTTATTCTTCAAGGACGCCGGCGACGCGTACCGCAAGGTGCGCAACACCGTGCGCTTCCTGCTGAGCAACCTCAGCGACTTCAGCCCCGCCACCGCCCCGGCCACGCATCGCCACCGCTTCGCCGAGGCTGACGCCGCCAGCCTCGACGCCTGGGCCATGCGCGAGCTGGCCCGCCTCGTCAACGACGTGCGCGGCCACTACGAGCGCTACGCCTTCCGCCGCGCCCACGAGCGGCTGTTCAACTTCTGCAACGACACCCTCTCGGCGATCTACCTCGCGGCCGTGAAGGACCGCCTCTACTGCGACGCCGCCGACGCCCCGCGCCGCCGGCGCACGCAGACGGCCATGCACGCGATCGTCGACGCGCTCGTGCGCCTGCTCGCGCCCCTGCTGCCGCACACCGCCGACGAAGCCTGGCGGGCGATGCATGGCGACGACGCACCGAGCGTGCACTTGCAGACGTTCCCCGACGCCGTCGACACGCCCTGCGATGATGGCTGGGGCGAGGTCATCACGCAGCGCGACGCCTGGCTGCGCGCCGTCGAGGCGTATCGCCAGGCCCAGGACGTGGACAACCCGCTGGACCTGGGCCTGCGCCTGACCTGCCCCGGCGACGCCGCGCTGCGCCGCTTCGACGTGGTGGACCTGGCCGACCTGTGCGGCGTCAGCCGCGTGGAATGGGCCGACGGCGAGGCCGTGGCGGTCGACGTGTTGGATCTGCGCGACGAGCCGCGCTGCGAGCGCTCCTGGAAGCGCGACGGCACGGTGCGTCCGCGCGGCGACGGCGGCATGCTGTCCGACCGCGACGCCGCGGCCGTAGGCGTGGATTGACACGGATTCAACAACGGGCCTTGAATGTCGGGTGCCACGGCTTGACCCGAAGGGCAAGCCGTGCCGCCGTCACACGTAGCGGGTGCCACTGACAAGGCCGTCCCCGGCCTTGTCAGCGCGGTACGGCCAGTGATGCCGCCACGCCACCTCACACTGACAACCTCCGCGGACTCCGCTTGTCAGTGGCACCCCGCGGCCGGGCGGAGGCCGGCCGCTGGTGTCCGAGCCAGGGACTGCACGATGGACGACCCCATCACCTTCGTCGTCGTGGCGTTGCTGACCTCCGGGGTCATCTGCGCGACCGTGCGCCCCCTCTGGCTGGCCATCCCCGTTGGCGCCCTGGCGTCGGCCGTCGGTTTCCAGGTGCTCGGGTACCTGATCGTCGGTCAGTTCAACGCATTTCTCATCCCCTTCGTTTATACCCTCGCGCCCAGCTTCGGGCTCGCCTGTGTGGCCGGGGCGGCGGCGTGGACGTGGCGTCGAGGGCTGCGCGAGCGTCCCGGTATCGGCGGGCGAGCCGCCAAGGGAGGGTTTTTCACCAACCGACCGATCGCATGGCTATCAGCAGCCTTGGCGTATAGCGTGCTCGTGGCGCCACTTTTCCTGACCAAGGCTCGTCCTGGCGGACCCCTCATCTCGATACTCGGCGAGTTGACCCCGTTCCTGCTCAACGCCATCGGGATCGCCATCGGCCTTCGCACGCTCAAGCATCAGTCCATGATTCACAAGGCCGCCACGGTTCTCCTCATCCTGGGCGGAACCGCGATCATCGCTCTCGTGCTACTGAGCGTCCACGGAACCTACCGGATGGGACGGTACCGGATCTTCGGCCTGTGACGCACCCGGGGCCCCCGGGTGGCGTGGCTGTGCGTTGCTCCGCGTGGGATGCCAACTCGCTCGGGGTGATCGTGCCGGGTGCCACTGACAAGGCCGTCCCCGGCCTTGTCAGTGCGGCTAGGCTACTCGTGCCCGTCACGCCACCTCACACTGACAAGCTCCGCGGACTCCGCTTGTCAATGGCACCCGTTTCCGGACACACCCATTTTCCGGACACACCCGTAGCCCCACGTCAAACGCGGTGACGCCCGACCTGAGCGCGCCCGCGCCAGCCGGGCGAGCGACGGGCGGGATTGCCTCACGCCCCCCTCCTCGCTCTCCGCGCCCCCGGCGGGAACCGGCCCACCCATTGAGCCCGGCCCAACCGCGGACTACAATCGCGCGCACACTTGCCCCGGCCGCCAATCCGGTGCATCCTGTACGCGCCATGAAAGCCCACCAGCCCAATCCCGAGACCGACCCCTTCCGGCCGCCGGACATCCCCACCGAGGTCTTCTGCCTCCACTGCCGGCAGGAGTATGAGAGCTACCTCATGCACTGGCGCGAGGAGCTGGTCGCCGGCCGACGCGAGGGCTTCTGGTCCTGCCCCACCGAGGGCTGCACCGGCCGGGGCTTCGGCTTCGACATCTTCCCCACCGACCCCGACTACCGCGGGCCCGACGGCCAACCCATGTTCGACGACGACGAGCTCGACGAACTCGACGAGGACGACGGGATCTTCGCCGAGCCCTGGGACGACACCGCCGCCCTCGACGACCTCTTCGACGACCTTGACAGCTTCGACATCCCACCCATCTACGGCGGCGACGACTGGTGGCCCGCCTCCGACCCCGCCACCGATCCCGACGACGACGATCGCCGCTGACCGCACCCGTTCGCCGAGGCACCGGCGGACAAGCCGCCAGCGGCACCCGATCAGGACATGCCTCACCCCGGCCGCATCAGCTTCTCATACGCCCCCGCCTCGAGCGTGCGCCCGGGGCGCATGCGCGGGGGCACGGGCATGACGATCTGCCGGCGCGCCGGCGTGAGCCTGGCCATCAGCTCCTCGCTGGGCAGGTACTGGTAGCGCGACGCCAGCAGTTGCGGGGCGTAGCGATAGATGAGCACCCGCCGCTCACCCGGGTTGGTCCGCGCGATCGAGCCGTGGCACGTCCCGTCGGAGAACATGAGCACGTCGCCGGCGTTCATGTGCACCTCGCGCATCGCCAGCGCGTCGCCGCCATGCTTGTGGAAGAAGTCGGCGTTCTTCTCCATGAACGGGTGCTTCTCGTGGCTCTTGTGGCTACCCGGGACGATGGTGGTGCACCCGTCGCCGGGGCCGATGTCGGTCAGGGCCATGAGGACGTTGATCTGCCCCACGGCCCAGCCGCCGGTGTGCCAGCGGAACAGGCCGGTGAAGCGGCGGTTGTGCCCGCCGCTGTGGATGCCGATGTACCCGCCGCGTCGGCGGACGTTGAGGAAGCACTCGTCGATGCGCAGGTGGTGGTCGCCGACCTCGATGTAGCGCCGCACACGGTCGACCCAGGCCGGGTGGTCGATGAGCTCCTCGAAGACGGCCCCGCCTTCGAGGATGTTCTGGAAGTTGATCCCGTCCTGCGAGCCGTAGGTGTGCACCTCCACGTCGCCGAGCCACTGGCCGGGCTCGAGCGTGCCGTCGTCATGTTCGTCGACGTAGGCGTTAATCGCGGCGAGCTGCTCGGGCGTCAGCGCGTTCTTGATGATGTGGTAGCCGTTGAGGTCGAAGAGGTAGTCGATCTCCTGCTCGCTGAGCTCGCCGTCATGGGCCGTGATGGGCGGGGCGGCGGGGTGCGTGGCGGGGGTGGGG
>SLDI01000719.1:0-8759 GCA_007125385.1 Phycisphaeraceae bacterium
CGTTTATCGGAACCACCAACCCCGCTAGCCGGGCGCCACGCAGGAGAAAAGCGCGGCAAAGGCAACCGGCGGCCCGACCTCCGCCGCACCGGCCCCCCGCGCGCGCCTACAGCCCTTCGCCCTGCCCAGGGCGATCCCACGAAACCCGAGCAAAAAAAAAACGCGGCGACCGGGGTGGTCGCCGCGCCTGGCGGGAATGGTAATCGGTGGGGTCGGCCGGCTCAGCCAAGCAGTGCCAGCACGTCCTGCGGCTGGCGGTTGGCCATCACCAGCGAGTTCATCGCCGCCTGGGCCAGGATCTGCGACCGCGTCATGTTCGCGGTCTCGGCGGCGAAGTCGGCGTCGCGGATGGCGCTCTCCGCGGCGCTGAGGTTCTCCAGGGTCACGCTCAGCGAGTTGATCGTCGAGCGAACGATGTTCTGCTGGAACGAGCCCAGCCGGCCACGCATCGAGCTGACCCCGCGGATCGTGTCATCCAGGATCTTCTGCGCGTCGCCCAGGTCGCCGTCGACGATGTTCGCGGCGTTGCCCGAGCGCAGCTCGTTGAGGAAGCCGTTGGCCTGGGATCCGAGGTTGTGCGTGGCGACGCTGGCGAGCCCGAGGCGGACTTCGCTGCCCTGGTTGACGCGAGCGCCGAGGCTGAAGTGCGCCCCGCCGCCGGTGATCGTCGCCGCCGTGAACGAGCCCAGGGCCTGGGCCTGGTCCTCGTCCAGCCGCATCGACAGGCTCAGCGCGTCGGAGTTGATCCGCAGCTCCTGCCCGACACCGCGGGCGGTGACGCCGTTGACCACGGCCCCGACGTCCTGGCCCTCGGCGCGGAAGGCGGCGCCCATGTCGGCGAAGTCGATGTTGGTGCCATCGTCCGCGGCGTTGTTGTCGTCCTCTTCCATGCGCATGATGCCGCCGTCCTGCCCGGCGTGACCGATCATGCTCACCGACACGAACTGGTTCGAGCCGAAGTCGGTCGAGCGCATGCTCAGCCCACCGCCGCTGACGGTCGCCGAGACGCCGGTGACATCCGTGAAGTTGTTGATCTGGTCCGCCATGCCCGTCAGCGTCGTGCCGTCGGCGAACTCGAACAGCCGCGCGCCGGCCGTGCCCATCAGCTCGAAGCTGAAGCGCGGGTCCGGATCGTCGGCGTTCGCCGACAGATCCAGCGCCCCGCCCGTGGACAGGAACACCGCCCCGTGATGGGCGCTCTGCGTGATCTGCACCTCGATGTCGCGGTTGTCGTTGCCCAGCGTCCCACCGTGAATCGTCAGCGACTCGACCGCGCTGTTCTGGCCCGAGACGGTGAAGTCCATCGTGCCGTTGAGCAACTGCGTGCCCTGGAAGCTGGTGGACGCGGCGATGCGGTCGATCGTCTGGAGGATGGAGTCGAGCTGCTCCTGGTTGGCCTCCTTCTCCTCGGCGCTCAGGCCCGCGTCGTTGGCCGTCTGGTTCACCAGCGACTGGGCCTCGAGCAGCAGCGCGTTGATCTCCTGCAAAGCGCCCTCGGCGACGTTGACCACCTGGTCGGCGCGCTCGGCGTTGGAGATCGCCGCGCCGATCGCCGCCTTTTCGCTGCGCAGGTTTTCACTGGCGATCAGTCCCGCCGGGTCATCCGCCCCGCGGTTGATCCGCAGGCCGGTGCTCAATCGCTCCAGCGACTGGTTCAGCGATTGGTTCTGCTGCCCCAGCACGCGCTGGGCGATCATGGCGTTGACGTTGGTGTTGATCTGAGCCATCGGGTACGACCCTCCCCATCAAGGGATACGATTTCAGGTGTCAAGCCGCACTGCGGCCCGTTCGCTGATGCATCCCATCGGACGCCCGCACCATGCACATCAACCGCCGGGCCCATCCCAACTGCACTTACCGCCCCGAACCAGCCGCGCAGCCCTCATAGCCGATACGATTGGACCCGGCACCGTCCGGAAACCGGGTGCCACGGCCCGGAGATGCACGGCCTGCCGCCGCTTCCCGGTCAAGCCGTGGCACCCAACGCCGTGAACTTCACGCGTGGCGGCGCTGATGTAGGGTGGGTAGAGCGAAGCGAAACCCACCACGCTGGCCGTGGATTCTCGCCGCAACCGGTGGGTTTCGCTTCGCTCTACCCACCCTACAGCGCTCTACCCACCCTACAGCCAGAGTTCACGGCGTTGCGTGGCACCCCCACTCCTGCGGTTTTCGGACGGAGCCCAGCTCCCCGGCGCAGCGCGCAACTGCCGCCCGCGGCCGCACCAGGCCGCACGACCCCGTCCACTCGCCATCAAATGGATCACTCGTCCCCGCGCTGCTCGATCTGCCGCAGATGCGCCTCGGTCCGGTCCAGCTCGCGCTTCAAGTGCCGCACGCGCAGCAGTGACTTGACCCGCGTCAGCAGCTCCAGCTTGTTCACCGGCTTGGAGACGAAATCGTCCGTGCCCGCCTCCACCCCGCGCTCGATGTCCCCCAGCTCGTTCAGCGCCGTGACCATCATGATCGGAATGCTGCGCGTCGAAGGGTCCGTCTTGAGCTTCTGGCAGACCTCGAACCCGCTCATGCGCGGCATCATGATGTCCAGCAGGATCAGGTCCGGCGTCGGCTTGTCCGCGTCCTGGATGAACGCCATCGCCTCCAGCCCGTCCAGGGCCGTGTACAGCCGGCAGGGCAGGGCCTCGAGGTAGGCCTGGAGCAGCTCCAGGTTCTGCTGGTTGTCATCGACGATGAGGATCACCGACTCGCTCAGGTCGAACTCGTCCGCGGCCGCGGCCGCGTTGGTCGAGCCGGCGCCGGCGTCGGGGCTGCGAAGAAAAATGTCGCTGCGCATCGCCTTGGTTCCTGCCGCAAGGATCTCGCTCGCCGCCATCTTACCCCCCTCGTCCCCCCACCACCACCCCACCACCGACCCCGACCGGTCAACGCCGGTCCTGAGCGAGTCCGCGAGCGAAGGTCCGGATCGCCTGCCCCACTTGCACCGGCGCCCCCCACCGACGACGATGCCCTCTCCCCCACCAGGAGCCTCGATCACGATGCCTGACGCCTACCTCAGCCCGCGCCACCTCGCCGCTGTCCGCGCCCGCGTCGACGCCGGCGCCCAGCCCTTCGCCGACGCCCACGCGAAGCTCGTCGCCGCCGCCGACGCCGCCCTCGACCAGCAGCCGCTGCATGTGCGGATGAACGGCGGCAGCCCCCACTTCCGCGTCGATGGCGTCTACATTCCCGGCCGCGACGGCGTCCAGAACCCCGACTCGAACATGGACAGCCGCAAGTTCGCCACCACCATCAGCAACGCCGCCTGGACCCTGGCGCTGGGCTATCAGCTCACCGACCATCGCGACTACGCCGACCACGCCGTTCGGCTCATGCACGTCTGGTGCGTCGACCAGGACACGCGCATGTTTCCCGCCGGCCGCGTGGAGGATCTGGCCACGCCCGGCCTGCCCTATGGCGGGGACGTCGTGATGTTCGCCAACTTCCGCCGCATGTTCCTCGCCGCCTACCTCCTCGACGACTACCCCGGCTGGGATCTGCGCCCCCGCGCCGCCACGCGCCGCTGGATCAGGAAAATGATCGACCCGCAGCGCGAGCTCATGTTCTTCCAGGGCCGCGAAATGTACAACAACTGGGAGGACGCCCGGCTGCTCTACCTCGCCTACGGTGCCCTGGCGATCGGTGACCTGGACCTGTTGCAGTACACCTTCGACCGCTACCAGAAGTGCCTGCCCCTGAAAATGACCGACGAGGGCGAGCTGCACCGCGAAACCATGCGCACGCGCTCCATGACCTACAGCCTCGCGTCGCTGCACGGCAGCCTCATGCTCGCCGAAATCGCCCGCGCCTACGGCCAGGACCTCTACAACCTCAGCGTCAACGGCCGCCACCTCAAGCTCGCCGTCGACTACGTCGCCCACGCCCTGCTGGACATGAGCACCTGGCCACACGAGATGATCAAGCCGCTGGACCAGGAGCTCAAGCCCGGCAGCCGCATGAGCGTCTTCGAGCTCGCCTACCGCCAGTGGGGCGACGACAACTACATGAAGATCATCGAGCAGCGCGGCGGCCGCCCCGTCACCGACGAGCACGCCACGCTCCTCTACACCGAGGCGTAGCGGCGATCCGCGATTATAAAGCCGGGACCGGTGGTCCCGGGGCATCGGCGGCAACCGCACGCAGCGCGATAACCGTCCTCGGCACCTCGGTGTGCACCGGCGTCGTCGTGTGCCGATGCAACGAACAGGCCGGACGCCGAATCACCCCGCGCCGCCGCCGCCGCCCCGGGACCACCGGTCCCGGCTTTATACAGCAACGGATCCCCATCCCGCGCCACGCAGCCGCAGCCCCCCTCACCGCGCCTAGCATTGCCCGAGGTGGCGAGCGATGCACGATCCTTCCCACGCCCCGCGCGCCGCGGCCGAGGCTTCGCGTCAACGACATCAGGACGAGCTTCAGCGCCTGACCCAGCGGGTCCTCGCCCACCGCAGCCTGGTGGTCGCCTCCAACCGCGGGCCCGTCGCCTTCGAGCGAGGCGCCGACGGCTCCATCACCTCCCATCGCGGCACCGGCGGCGTCATCACCGCCCTCAGCGGCATCAGCCATCACGCCAACCCCATCTGGGTGGCTGCCGCCATGTCCGACGCCGATCGACAACAGGCCCGCCAGGCTCAGGACGGCGGAAAGGGTGACGGGCACGGGGGCGGTGGCGGGGGCCGGGGCCACGTGCAATGGGCCGACGACGGCCACCGCTTCCGCCTGAGCTTCGTCGTCCCGCCCCGCGAAGCCTACGACGGCTACTACAACACCATCGCCAACCCGCTGCTCTGGTTCCTCCAGCACAACATGTGGGACGCCCCCCGCACCCCCACCATCGACGAGCACACCTGGCGCGCCTGGCGCACCGGCTACGAAAAGGTCAACGAGCTGTTCGCCGACCGCATCATCGACGAAGCCGACACCCGCGCCGCCGACGGCCGGGCGATCGTCATGCTCCACGACTACCACCTCTACCTCTGCCCCGCCCACCTGCGCAAGCGCCTCGGCGACCGCGCGATCATCCACCACTTCATCCACATCCCCTGCCCCGGCGCCGAGGCCTGGACCATGCTTCCGCACCACATGCGCCGCGCCATCTTCCAGAGCCTCTGCGCCAACGACATCATCGGCGTCCAGACCCGGCGCGACGTGCACAGCCTGCTCGACGCCTGCGCCCGCCACCTGCCCACCGCCCACGTCGACTGGGCCGGACGCTGCGTGCAGACCCATGGCCACACGACCTGGATCAGGCCCTACCCCATCTCCATCGACACCGACGACCTGCAACGCGTCGCCGCCTCCGACCACGTCGCCCGCTACCGCGACATGCTCGCCGCCCGCCTGCGCGAGCAGACCATCGTTCGCGTCGACCGCGTCGAGCCCTCCAAGAACATCCTCCGCGGCTTCCAGGCGCTGGAGCTGCTGCTGCGCCACCACCGCGAGCATCGCGAACGCATCAAGTTCCTCGCCCTGATGGTCCCGTCGCGCCTCGGCATCGAGCAGTACCAGCGATACCTCACCGAGGTCAGCGGCGCCGCCGCGTGGATCAACGCCGAGTACGGCACAGGCGTGTGGAACCCCATCGAGGTCTTCGTCGGCGACAACTACCCTCGCGCCGTCGCCGCCATGCAGCTCTACGACGTGCTGCTGGTCAACCCCATCGTCGACGGCATGAACCTCATCTCCAAGGAAGGCCCCACCGTCAACCAGCGCCACGGCGTGCTCGTGCTCAGCGAAGGCGCCGGCTCATGCGAGCAGCTCGGCGACGAAGCCGTCACCGTCTCCGCATACGACGTCGTCGAGACCGCCACCGCGCTGGACCGCGCCCTGCGCATGGACGACGCCGAGCGCCGCCGACGCAGCGAGGCCATCCGCTGTCGCGTCATCGAGCAGGACCTGAGCACCTGGCTCGCTCCGCAACTCACCGACATCGAGCGCCTCGAGCGCGAAGGCAGCCTCTTATAAAGCCGGGACCGGTGGTCCCGGGGAGGCGGCGCGAAGCCCACGACCGCCCATCACCGACCTCGTCACCTTGACGACTGACCCACGCCGGGTGCCACGGCTTGGTCCGAAGGGCAAGCCGTGCGTTCCCTTCGGCACCACGCCTTGCCGCCGGGTGCCACACAGCAACGCGCAGCGTGCTGTGTGCCGGGTCACGCCCATGCGACGATCCGCATCGACGACCCATGTCGACCACCTCGCCGCCGCCCCGGGGACCACCGGTCCCGGCCTTACATCTGCGCCATCGACGCCAACAGCTCCGCCACGTCCTCCACCCCCTCGGCCGCGATGTCCGCCGCGGCGAGCACCTCGCCCGGCGTCTCGCGGCCGCGCACCGCCACCGCCAGCGCCGCGTTGCCGTTCGGCCCCGCCCAGCGATGCACCGCCGCGAACGCCGCCACGTCCGTCGTGTCGTCGCCAAGGTAGATCACCCCATCCAGCGACGCGTCGTCAATCAAGCGCCTCGCGGCCGTGCCCTTGTCGCGCCTGATCGGCGGGCGCAGCTCGATCACCTGCTTGCCCTCGGTCACGCGAAGCCCCCGATCTCGCACCACCGGCGCGAGCACCTCGCGTATCCGCCGCCGCGCCGCCGCCGGATCCCGCGCCTGCCGATAATGGATCGACGCCGTCGCCTGCTTGTTCTCAATGAGAATGCCCGGCTCGTTCAGCTCGCCGGCGACCGCGTCGACCACCTCGCCGATGCGCCGGACGTAAGGCCTCGCCTCGGCATCGATGTGCAGACGCCCGTCGGCAAGCACTTCCAACCCGTGATTGCCCACGCACGTCACACGCGCCAGCCCCAGCATCGCGCACGCGTCGCGCGCCGATCGGCCGGAAACCACCGCCACCAGCCCCAGCCGCCGCGAAAGCCGCCCCAGCGCCTCGCGGCAGCGCGGCTCAACCCGCGCCTGCTCCGGCGTCGCCGCGAGCGGGCTGATCGTCCCGTCGATGTCGCTGATCAACCCCACCCGCCGCCTCGCCAGCAGCGACCTGATCCGCGCCCGCTCATCCTGCCAGTGCGGTAGGCTGCCCATGTCACCATGTGGATACGGGTTCCACGCAACGCCGTGAACTATTGATGTAGGGTGGGTAGAGCGCAGCGAAACCCACCACGCTGGCCGTGGATTGTCGTTGCAATCGGTGGGTTTCGCTTCGCTCTACCCACCCTACAGCCAGAATTCACGGCGTTGCGTGGCATCCTTTCGGACACGTCAAGGCTCACGATGTTGGGTGCCACGGCTTGTCCCGGAGGGCAAGCCGTGCGTTCCCCTCGCCACCACGCCTCGGCGCCCGCGCATCCAACCCAACCTATCACATCACCGCCTCGCGCACGCCGCCATCGATCCACTGCACGAGATAGTTGCCACTGTTGTCGCCGAGGAACGCGTCGAGCTGGCGCAGCGTCAGCATGCCGGGCATCGGATAGCGGGCCGGGATGTTGCGAGCCGCGATGTGGTACTTGAGGTACGTTGCGAAGTCCAGCGGGTAGCGATCCGGGTCGACGCCCAGCAGCTTGCCCACCTTGCGCGCCTTGTCGGCGATCGCCTGCCACTCGTGCGCCGGTGTCAGCCCCGCGGACTCCACCCCGTGGCAGAAAAGCATGAGGTAGATCTCGTCGAACAGCTCGCGCTCGTCAAGGAACTTGCGCAGCCGCTCGGCCGACGGCTCCTTGTTGAAGAACATCCAGTAGGGCGTGGCGCCGGTGCGCAGCGTCCAGTAGGGCTCGGTCAGCAGGAACGACTCGCCGATCAGCCGCCGGGCGCCGATCCCGCGCTGCCTGTACCACCACTGGTAGAGGTCGGCCACGAGCGGGCTGAAATCCTCGGGATGATCGAACAGCACGCGGCGGACGTGGTAGCCCTTGCGCTGCGCCAGCGCCTCGACCTCGTCGCGCAGCGCCGGCTCAAAGCCCCACTCCGCCTCCGGGCGCTCGGCGTCGGGCTCGGGCGGGTGCCAGCGATCGCTGTCGCGGTCGGGGCGATAGCGCCGCAGGTACTCCGCCGCGCGCTCGCTGCCGTGGAAGAACTCGTCGATCGACAGCCCGCCCAGCGCCCCGTGCTGAAAGTAGTGCCGGTCGTCGATCTGCGTCGTCGGCCACTGGAGGTTGCACTCGATCAGCAGGATCGTCCCGCCCGGCTCGAGGTTCTCGGTAATGAACCGCTCGTACGCCGCCGCCAGCCGGCGCCACTTGACGCGGAAGTACGTCATGTGCTGGATCATCAGCCGATCCTGGTTGGCGTCGTGCATGTGATGAAGCTGGATCTCCGGGTTGTGCTTGAGCAGGTCGCGCCCGTGCCTCTGGCCCCAGGCCATGTCCTGCTTCGGCTCGTCCGGGTCCACGCCGTGGCGGCGCACCGGCAGGAACAGCGTCTGTGGCAGCCAGGGCATGCCCATCGCCGCGCACAGGTTCACCAGCGCCCCGTTGGACGAGCCGACCGCGATCGCCTGGTACCGCCGCTGGGGATACTGCCGCGTCACCCACTTCGCCAGCTCGCTCATGCGAATGCTCGAGAGCTGCCCGGCCCGCACCGCCTCGGACCACCCGCTCCAGATGTACACCTGCTCGCGCAGCTTGCGTGGCAGGCGGTTGATCAGCAGCGGCAAGGGCAGCATCGCCGAGGGTACGACGCCCAGCCCGGGGAAGGCCTTGCCGTGCAGGAACCGCGCCGTGGCCCGCAGCATCGCCGTCGCCGAGTCGAAGTTCGCCACAGGCGGCCTGATCGATTGCAGCATCATTCCCACGCTCCTCGATGAGCCAACGCCTC
>SLDI01000127.1:0-8759 GCA_007125385.1 Phycisphaeraceae bacterium
CGTCGGGGCGCTGCTGGGTGGGGCGCTCGGGGCCGGGTCAAAGCAACTGCGCCGCCTGATTGATCGTGTGCGCGGCCGGGCGGAGCTGCGCCTGGCCGACGCGACCCTCGACATGCTCGCCCGGCGGCAGGTGGAACTGGTGGTGCGTCTGCTGCACCGCGGCCACGCCGACCAGAAGCCGGTGGAACTGCCCGCGAGCGCCGCGGAGCTGGCGGGCGTGGGCCAGGCGCGTCTGCCCCGGCCGCTGCGGCGGGCGCGCGAGCACGCGTCATGGTCAGGCCTCACGCATCAGCGCCTGCTGGGCGATGCGCGGCGGGAGCAGGCGGTGCGGGAACTGGCGGAGGCGATTGCCCGGTGGGTGCAGCCCGGGGAGGGAGGGTGATTTCTGATTTCTGATTGGTGATTGGTGATCGAACGGCGGGTGTGGGTTGGTGGGCGGTCTCGCGAAGCCGCAAGCGGCTGGGGTGAGGTAAGCTCTTCCTATCCGTGTTTATCTGTGTCTATTTCTCACGCGACGGGTGCGTGGAGGCGCTGCAGGAGCTTGCGTTCGGCGTCGGTGGGGGGGGCCTTGCGCATGCGTTCGATGGTGATGAGCAGGGCGTCGAGGTCGTGCTCGGCGCGGCCGGCGTCGGTGTAGAAGCCGAAGCGCGCGGCGCACTTGGGCGCGTAGCCGGAGACGGCGATCATGCAGCCGGTGCCGATGACCGAGCCGGTCATCAGTCGCGTGCCGATGGCGGTGCGGACGTGGTCGCCGAGGATCGGGCCCTGTCGGGCGCGGCCGGTGGGCTCGGCGGGGGCGTCGGGGGCGAGCTGGACGCGGACCTCGCCAAGGGTGTTCTTGAGGTTGGACACGTCGGTGCCGGCGCCGAGGTTGCACCCTGAGCCGACGATCGCGCAGCCGAGGTAGCCGTGGTGGGCCTTGTTGGTGTGTTCCTGGATGATGGTGACGGCGAGTTCGCCGGCGAGGCGGCAGCGTGGGCCGAGGCTGGTGAGTCGTCGCAGGGTGACGTGAGCGCCCAGCTCGCAGCCCGGGCCGACGTAGCAGGGGCCCTGGATGGCGGCGAAGCCGTGGATGAGCGTGTCACGTTCGATGACGACGGGCCCGTGGCGGGCGTCGACGGCGACGGGCCCGAGCATCTGGACGCTGGGGTCGATGTGGAGGGCGTGGCTACCGGCGACGGTGAGGCCGGGCCAGTGCTCGGGTCGGGCCTGGGGCACGTGGGTGTGGGCGAGGTCGGCCCGGAGCGCGGCGTCGAGGGCGTCGAGCAGGTGCCAGGGGCGTTCGACGAGCAGAGTGTCGTCCGATTGCTGCACGTGGATGCCCGCCAGGTCGCCGGCGCGCAGCGATTCGATCTGCCGGGGCTCGTCGAGGCAGGCGGCGACGAGCTGGCCGTCGCGTTGGAGCAGGGCCTGGCCGGGTTCCAGGGCGGCGACGCGGTCGGCGGCGTCGAGGCCGAGCCAGCGGCCGTTGACCAGGCGGGTCAGGCCGGCCGGGGGGGTGTTGATCGCGCAACTGTTGTGGCGTTCGGCGACAACGGCGCGCAGGCGTGGGGGGACGTCGAGGTTGGCGGCGTTTGCGCCCAGGCGCTGCTCGATGCGCTGAAGCGTGGTGAGCGCGCCGGTGCGCAGCTCGAAGACGGCGCGCGTGTCGGTCAGTGGGCCGAAGTGGCCGGCGGCGTCGTCGAAAATCGCCAACCCCAGCGTGGTCATGGGCTTCTCCGCGTTGGGGAAGATAGCATGATCGTGAGGCGTTGACAGCGGCGCGGCTGGTCTCTAGCTTGGCGCGTCGGTGGGGGATGTCGGGCCGGCGCTGCCGGCGCACATTGGACGGAATCTGACCTACGAGACGGCGAGGGCGATGTCGAAGCTGGACCCTGCGCTTTGGCGCGACATGATGGACTACCTGCGCCGTCGGCACGGGCCGATCTGCCGCCAGTGGTTCGAGCAGCTCGAGCCGGTGGAGCTGGATTCGGGCCTGATGCAGGTGCGCACGGCCAACGGCGTGCAGCAGAAGTATCTGCAGGGCCAGTGCCGCGCCCAGTTCACCGAGGCGGCGCAGGCGGTCACGGGCAACCTCGTGGCCGTGCACTTCGTGACCGACGGCGAGGCGGCGGCGAGCGGCCAAACCCCGCCGCGGCGCAACGGCGGCGAGTTTGACATGGAGCAGGACCAGATCCTGCTCAGCCCCGACTACAGCTTCGGCAATTTCATCTCCGGGCCCAACAACCAGCTTGCTTATGCCGCGAGCGTGGCGGTGGCGAACCAGCCGGGCACGGCGTACAACCCGCTTTTCATCCACGGCGGGGTGGGCCTGGGCAAGACGCACCTGCTCCAGGCGATCTGCCAGCGCCTGATGGAGCAGCAGCCGGACCTGCAGATCCTCTACGTTTCGTGCGACTCGTTCATGAACCAGTTCATCGCCTGCGTTCAGAGCGGGCAGATGAACGAGTTCCGCCACCGCTACCGCCACGTGGACGTGCTGGTGATCGACGACATTCACTTCCTGGGCAACCGGGAGCGGTCGCAGGAGGAGTTCTTCCACACCTTCAATGAGCTGTACCAGTCGAATCGGCAGATCGTGCTGAGCTCCGACGCGGCGCCGACGGAGATCCCGCACCTGGAGGAGCGGCTGCTGTCGCGCTTCCAGTGGGGGCTGGTGGCGAACGTGACCCGGCCGCACTACGAGACGCGGGTCGCCATCCTGAGCGCCAAGGCGCGTCTGCGCGGCATCGAGCTGCCGGACGACGTGATCGGCTACATCGCCACGCGCATCGACACCAACGCCCGCGAGCTCGAAGGCGCGATGACCACGGTGCAGGCCCACGCGGCGGTGCTCAGCAAGCCCATCGACCTGGCGCTGGCGCAGGAGGCGCTGGGCGAGCAGCCGGCGTCGGAGGCGCGCAACAGCCAGATCACGCTCCAGCAGATCATCGACACCGTCACCACCCACTACAACGTGCGCCTGAGCGACCTGCAATCGCGCCGCCGGCACAAGTCCGTCACCGAGCCGAGGCAGGTGTGCATGTACCTGGCCCGGCAGCGGACGCGCTTCAGCCTCGAGGAGATCGGCGGATACTTCGGCGGGCGCGACCACACCACCGTGATGCACTCGATCCGCACGGTGCAGGACCGGTGCGACTCGGACCCCGACTTCGCCCGCCAGGTCAGCCAGATGGACGAGCGGATCCAGGCAGGCAAGACGCGCGAGACGGAGTGAGCGGCGATGACGCAGATCGATGAGGCGGTGGCGCGCCTGTCGCCGAGCGAGTTCGACGCGTTCATCGACCTGATCAACGATGCGTTCGGCTTCAGCCCGGCCGACGGGTTCACCCACTTTCTCGCGGGGCGGTACAAGCCCACGCCCGAGTTGGCCGGGTGCAACTGCTTCATCCGCCGCGACGGGCAGATGGTTGCGGGCGCCGGCGTGTTTCCGATCACGTGGCGTGTCGGCGGGCGCGAGCTGGCCATGGCGGGCGTCGGCGGGGTGGCGGTCGATCCGCGATTCCGCCGACAGGGCCTGATGCGCCGCGTGATGGATCACGTGCGCCGGCATATCGGCGAAGCGGGCTATCCGCTGTCGTGGCTGGGCGGGCAGCGCCAGCGCTATCTTTACTGGGGCTGGGAGCGGGCCGGGTGGCACTGGACGGCGCACGTGCAGCCGGCGAACGTGCGGCACGACCCGCCGGCCGGGTACGACGCGATCGAGCTGGTGCCCATCGGCGACGACGCGTCGCTGCTGGACGCGGCGTACGAGCTGCACGGCCGGCAGCCGGTGCATGCCGTGCGGCCGCGCGAGCTGATGGGGGACTTTCTGCGGCACTGGCGCACGGAGGCGTACGCGGCGTGCGACGGGCAGCGGCGCGTGCGGGGCTACCTGTCGATGAGCGCGCAGCAGCGCCACGTGGTGGAGCTGGTCGTGGCCGACGCCGGCGACGCGGGGCGCATCGTCGCCAGGGCGGTGATGGAGCATGGGCCGCTGACGGTCATGCTGCCCGCCGGTGTTGAGCCGGCGCTGCTGCACAACCTGTCGCAGGTGGCGGAGACGATGCGGCTGGGCGACGCGGGCAACTGGCAGATTTTCGACTGGCCGGCGGTGCTCGAGGCGGTGATGCACGCGGCGCACGCGGCGCGGCCGCTGGTGAGCGGTGAGGTGGTCGTCGAGATCGAGGGGGCGGGGGCATTGCGGCTGGCGGTGACCGGTGATGGGCCGGTGTGCGAGGCGACGCGTGCCCGGCCGGCGCTGAGCGTGGACGTGGCGACGGCGACGCGGATGCTGTTCGGGCCGCTGCGCCCCAGCGACGTGGTGAGCCTGCCGGGCGAGGCGGCGGTGCTCGAGGCGTGGTGCCCGCTGCCGCTGTCGCTGCCGCGGCTGGATCATGTGTAGGCCTCGATCCGGCGCCGGGTGGTCGCGGATCGGCGGCCGATCCGCCGGGACCACCCGTGCCGGCTTTATATTGCGTGCATGATGGATCAGCCGCGTGTCGAGCGTGCCGTGATTGCCGGCCGGGCGGGATTGATGGTCGGCGGTGGGCGAGCGTCGGACGTGCTCTTTGCGCCGGTGACGCCCGAGGATGCGCCGCGCCTGCGCGTGGGGATGGGGCAGTTGTCGTCGATGTCGCGCTACTTCCGGTTCCTGTCGGACGTCCAGGAGTTGAGCGAGGAGCAGATCGAGCGGTTCACCCATCCGGACCAGGTGGATCACGTGGCGTGGGGGGCGCTGGACGCATCGCGGCCGGGGCTGCCGGGGCTCGGGCTGGGGCGGATGATTCGCGAGACCGAGCAGCCGCGCGTCGCGGAACTGGCGCTGGCGGTGGTCGATGCGGCGCAGGGCAGGGGGGTCGGGCGCGTGCTGCTGGCGATCCTGCTGGCCCGGGCCGAGACGATGGGCCTGGATCACGTCCACGCATGGGTGGCGCCGGAGAACCGCAAGGTGATCGGGTGGTTCGGCCGGCTGGGCGCGGCCTGGGTGCGCGGTGACGAGCCCTGGGAGGCGCGGTTCGCCATCCCCTATGCCGCGCCGACGGGCTCGGAGCAGGCGACGCGCCTGGCGGCAACGATCGCGGCGGTGCGCGCCGTGGTCAATCCGTGACGGTTGCGGACAGCCGCTTTCGCAGACCGGTCGCCCGATCTGCGGTATGCTTTCCCGGCCGTCATGCCCCCTGCAACCGGACCCGGCCATGGCAGACACCAAGATCGACATTCTGGGCAAGAGCGAGCTGACGCTGATCGAGAGCCTGTACAACCAGGTCTTCCACCCGTCGCGTGATAAGGCGTTTTTCGAGCGTCGGCTGCTCGGCCGGCACAACGAGCTGATTCTCACGGCCGCGCTCGACGGCAACCCGGTCGGGTTCATGCTCGGGTTCGAGCTCAAGCCCAACACGTTCTTCGAGTGGCTCTACGGCGTGCTGCCCGACGCCCGCCGCGCCGGCGTGGCGTCGCAACTGATGGACGCCGCTCACGCCTGGGCCCGGGACCACGGCTACGAGATTTCGCGCGTCGAGTGTCTGAACCACCATCGGCCGATGCTGCACCTGGCCATCAGCCGCGGCTACGACGTGATGGGCGTGCGCTGGGACCCGGATCGCCACGCCAACCTGGTCATCTTCGAGAAGGATCTGGGCGAGTAGGGGCCGGCGCGGCCTGTGGGCCGCGCGGGAGCCGGTGCAACACCGCCTCGCGGCAAGGGCGGCGGTGGGCCCGGGTCGCCCGGCGGTGAGCGGCTCGTCGCCGCCTTGGGTGTATCGCGTGGCACCCGGCGCGGCTATGCTGGCAGGCGTGGCACGTCATTGTTCGGGGCCATCGCATGTCTGAGCCTGCGGCCGTTGAGCATTACGCGTTGAGGCCCTACAACCCGGCGCCGGACATCGCGTTCGCCGAGGATGGCGGCACGCTCTACGTGCTGGAGTTGGACTACAGCTTTGATGTTGGCTGGGTCCTGGTGGGGCTTTGGCCGGAGCTGGCGGGCGTTGGCGTGCTGCTGCTGGTGCTGCTGGTGGGCTGGCGGCTGCGGCGGCAGTGGCGCACGAGCCGGGGCACGGCCGGGCAGCCGCACTGCGCCACGTGCCACTACAACCTCAGCGGCCTGCATCGGCCCGAACAGTGCCCCGAGTGCGGGCAGGCGCTGACGCGGGCCGAGATCTACTTCCCCCGGCCCTTCCGGCGCGGCCGGGCGATTCTGCTGCTGAGTGTGCCCGTGACCATGGGGCTGATGGTGCTGCTGTGCGCCGGCGTGTCCGGGAGGTACACCTGGCCGATCTGGGAACTGGCGGAATGGGCCAACCTGCGATCGAGCACGATCTACCGGCTGGGCATGAGCTGGGACAGCGACCTGGTGCGCAACCACGCCATGCCGCGCTCGCGCCTCGTGGGGCTCGACCTGGACACGGGTCAGCGCCGTGTCGTGCACGAGGAAGACCGCACCTATCTCAACCGGCTGCATGTCGCCGATGAGCTGATCGTGCTCAACGAACACTCCAGGCGGGTGATTGTGGTGCGCGAGACGGACGCCGGACCGCGGGCGGTAGGGCACGATCATTATCTCTGGGGCGTGTGGAAGGTGAGCAACTTCTTTCTCTCCGCCGACGGCGATCGTCTGCGTTTCATTGATGAGCAAGGCCAGGTGCACCAGAGCGACGCGCCACCGGACCAGCGTAATGTGGATTGGCAGGCGGTGGGCCGGCCGCTGGAGTCGTTTTTCCAGGTCGATCGCCACATCGGCCGACGCGTGTGGGCCGCGATGGAGCCGGGCGGCGAGCAGCTCTGGGCCACGCTCGACGGCCGCGAGTACCGCAGTTGGGACATGACCACGGGCAGCCTGCGCCACACGATCCGCATCCGCGGCGGGCACGTCGTTGACGCGGCCGGGGCTGAGACGGCGCCGGAAGTGGCGTGGATCGTCGGCTACGACGCGGCAGCCGGCGGCTTCGGGCGCATCGAGGTGTGGGACTTCGGCGACGGCAGCTTCCAGCGCGAGGTGGCGGGGCCGGGCGATGGGCGCTTCCGCGCCGTGGCGATGAGCCCGGGTGGGCGCTACCTCTACGCGGCCTCCTCGGAACCGCCGCATGACGTGCACGTGCTGGACGTGGAGGCCGACGACTGGATCGCGACGCTCTCGCCGCCGGCCGGGACGCAGTGGTACGGCAAGCTTCAGGTCAACCCGGCCGGCGATCGCCTGGTCGCGACGACGTGGAGCGATCGTCGCACACGCATCGTCAGTTGGGACGTCAGCGCGTGGGCGGATCCGTACGAGGAGGAGGAGGATGAGCCGTAAGCGGGGGGGGCGCCGCCGGGCGGGCCGTGTGCTGCGCGTCACCGGCGTGCGCCGGATGGGCTATGCTGTGATGCGGATCACGTGAGTCGTCGGGGACATGCCATGTCAGAGCTTGGGCCGGTTGAGCACGTTGTTCTGCGGCGTCATGAGCCGGTGACGAGCCTGCGTTTCGCGTGCAACGAGGATTATGCGTTGTACGCGATCGAGGTGGACTATGCGGCGCAGGTTTGGTGGCTGGCGCTGGGGTGGTGGCCGGTGATTGCGGGCGCGGTGGTGCTGCTGGGGTTCGTGGGTGCGACGTGGCGTGTGCGGCGGCGCTGGCGGGCGAGTGCGGTGGCGGCGCGTGCGCCGCATTGTCGCCACTGCCGCGGGGCCCTGGAGCGCGCCGATGCGGCGGCGTGCCCGCGCTGCGACCGCGCGCTGGGCCGCGGTGATCTGTACTTTCGCCGCCCGTTCTCGTATGCCCGCGCCATGGTGCTGCTGGGCACGCCGGTGGTGCTGGGGTTTTTGATCGTACTGACGCTGGCGACGGTGGGGCCTTACAACCCGTACGTGTTGAGCCTCGAAGATCGATTCGACATTCGCTCGAGCGGGCTGGTGCCCTGGCTCGTTCGCAGCGGCCAATTGAATTTCATCGTGCCGACAAGTCGCCTGGTGCGCCTGGATGTTGACACGGGCGAGCGGCAGGTGGTGCATGAGAAGGACATGGCTTTCGCGACGCGGATCGGTTGGCGGCAGTGCCGGCCGAACCACCTCTACCTCATGGGTGGGGGACTGGTGATCCTGCCCGACGGCGAGGCGGATGCCGTGGCCGCGCCGAGGCCGGTTGAGCGGCGTGACAACCAGGCGAGCAACTATATTGTCGCCCGTGATGGCGAGTCGTTGCGCTACGTCGATCGCGATGGCCAGGTTCACGAGCGCAGCGCCGAGGGCGAGGAGGCGAACTGGCAGCCGGTGGGCGAGCCGTTACAGGGCTTCAATGCGATGGCCGATGAGGAGGAACTGGTGCATGTCGGGCGTGCGGCCGAGGGGGCGCTATGGGCGACGCGCGATTCGCGGCTGTATCGCCACTGGAACATCGAGGACGGAAGTTTGCGGCACAGCGTGCGCATCCGCGGCGGCGAGCTTGCGGGAAGCGTTCGGCCGCACCAGGCCCAGGTCAGCTACGTCGTGACGTGGGACGCGTCGAGCGAGGCGTACGGCCCGGTGGAGTTGTGGGACTTTGACGAGGGCGTGTTCCACGGCGAGCTGCGCGGGCCGGACGGCGACAGCATCGCGTCGCTGACGGCGAGCCCGGGCGGGCGGTACCTTTACGCGGTGGCTGGTGAGGCGCCGTACAGCGTGCACGTGCGGGACCTGGAGGCCGACGCGTGGGTGGCGGAGCTGCCGACGCCGGCGGGCAGTGCGGGGGTTGGCGAGTCGAGGGTCAATCGCGTGGGCGACCGTCTCGCGGCGGTGCTGTGGGTGGAGGATCAGGCTCGCATCGTCA
>SLDI01000212.1:0-8753 GCA_007125385.1 Phycisphaeraceae bacterium
ACCCAAATACCCCCCAATCGCCTCCGCCTGCCCCGGCGTCAACTGCTCCAGCCGCATCAGCGAGCCCGGCTCGATCGTGTTCAGGTTCAGCTTCGCCGCCTCGTCGCTCACGCCATAGCGCCACGCGCCGGCGCCGCCGTCGCCGGCCACGAACACCGTGAAGTACCACCGGTCCACGCCGTCGTCGCCCACGAGCTGATGCCGGAACGTCGACGGGCTGTCGGTCCACAGTTCCGGGTCGAACGGGTCGGCCGCGACCACCGCCGCCGCCTGCTCCAGCCCGCTCATCGCCGCCGACCACGCCTGCTGGGGCCGCACCGTCGCCGCGGTCGCCGCCTGCTCCGCCCGCACCGCCACCACCAGGCTCGTGACCACCATCCCCGCCATCGCACTGATCACCAGCACCGCCAGCAGCACGGCGCCCCGGGGACGACCAGAAGCCGTCACCCGCACCGTGGACGCCCGTCCTGAGCGAGTCCGCGAGTGAAGGTCGGGATCTCCGTGCGCCCGGGTGCCACGGCTTGTCCCGAAGGGCAAGCCGTGTCGCCCCCGCACGTGCAGCCTGTGCGCACCGCCCATCACAGCATCCCCCCCTCATCCCCCGCGTCCGGCTCCTCCTGCTCCGTCGCCGGGACGAACGGCCCCGGCTCCGCCGCCGGCAACGCCACCACCCGCCGCCACATCCGGTGCGGGTAGTCCTCCGGCTCCATGTCGCTGGGCAGCGGCTCCAGGCCCAGGCGGATCTCCACCGCCCGCGGCGGCTGCCCGGCACTGCCGCTCCAGCTCTCCTGCCAGCCCCCCGGGCCGTGGTAACGCATCTGCATGAACCGCACCCCTGGCGCAATGACCGCCTCCGACGCGACGCGACTCTCACCTTCCATCGGCACACCACCGCTCCGGTCCTCCACACGCTCCACCCCGCCGCTCGTCCGCCGGTACGTCACCAGTCGCAGATCCGAGCTCGCCGGCCGGCCGTCCGCCTCCTCGCCCATCCACGCCGCCAGCTCCGGCAGGGCCGCCACCCGCATGTCGATCCGCCCGCTCGAGCCCGACAGCGCCGCCGCCTGCTGCGCATCCTGCTCCGGGACGTGATACACCGCCTGAAGCTCGGCCGTCATCCGGCTCATGAGCTGACGCACCGCCGCCAGCTTCTCCATCTCCTCGATCACCTGCGCCCGGCCCCGGGCCATCTGCTGATACAGCACGAAAGACGCGATCGTCACCCCCAGCGTCAACCCCAGCGCCAGCACCACCTCCAGCAGCGTGAACGCCCTGCCCCGGCGACGCGTGGGCACATGCGGGAGACGCCGTTCCGGGCGTGTCACGTGCGGGAGACGTCGTTCCGGGAGTGCCACACAGCATCCCGAAGGGTGCTGTGTGCCGCGGCCATCGACGCCCGATCGCACACAGCACCCTTCGGAGCACTGCGTGGCACCCATTTCATGCACGGCCTTCGACAATCTGCGCTTCACCACAGCCCCCCATCTGCCCCGTCGCGATGCATCATCTGTCGCAGCTCGTACACCTTCTCGCGCTGGGCATGCTCGACGCGCACGGTCACGACGCTCAGCCGATCCGCCAGGCGCACGTCCTCCGTCACCGCCTCGACCTCGACGCTCCACGTCCACTGCTGCCAGGGCTCGTCGAACGTCTCCGGCCCCTGCGACACCATCGGCCGCAGCCCCGCCGCCACCTCCGAGAGCACCGTCACCGCCAGGTCCTCCGCCTCCATGTCCAGCCGCATCCCCTCCACCGCCGGCACCACCATCCGCATCGCCCCCGTCAAGAGCCCGGCCGTCAACACCAGCAGCGCCAGCGCCAGCACCACCTCCAGCAACATCGCGCCGCGCGCGCGATCCCCGGCCGCGGGTGCCACGGCTTGTCCCGAAGGGCAAGCTGTGCCTCCCGCGGCGATCGCACGGCTTGCCCTTCGGGACAAGCCGTGGCACCCACCTTTCGAGCATCGCCTAGCGCTCATTATCATTCCAATCCCATTGCCAATCCTCGCCCACGCGGGCCTCGTCCATGCGCTGCTCGCGATCTTCGAGCCCCTCGCGCAGCCGCTGCTCCACCTCGATCTCCGGCTCATCGACAGGCTCGGCCTGGTCGTCCGGCTCGTCGCGCTGCCGATCGCCATACACCAGCTCGTGCCGCACTGTCCCGGTCAGCCCGTCGACGCGCACGATTGCCCGCCGATCGTCACGCGCGTCGCGGCCATGCAGCTCGATCTCCACGCTGTCGCTCGAGCCGTCGGGATGGAAGCTGATGCGCGGCAGCACGGCCGCCTCGTCCTCGCCGGCGGCGCGGGCGCGCTCCAGGAAGTGGCGCATCGCCGCGGCGTCCGGGCCCTGCGGGCGCACGGCCGTGACCACCACCAGCTCATCGGGCAGGGCCTCGACCCACGCCCGGCCGAGCAGCGGCTCGAACACCCCCGGCCGGCGCACCGGGTCCGCCTCCCACGTCACGCGGGCCCTGTACATGCCATGATCGTCGTGTACGTCAGATGTACGCCCGCCGCGCATCGCCGCATCGCCCACCAGCTCCTCCCACTGGCGGTGATGTTCGAACCCGATGCGCACCGTCCGGCCGGTGTTCGCAGCCTCGGCGCGGGCGTAGCGCAAGGCGGCGGCGAACTGGCGTGCCCCCTCCTCCAGCTCGCTGCCGCGCAGGAGGTTGGGGAACGAGAACACGGCCGCGCCGGTGAGCAGCATCAGGATCGCCACCACCACCAGCAGTTCCAGCAGCGTGAACCCGCCGCCTCGCGTTGGACGCGGGGCGATATTCATCCGCACCTTCCCGTCCCCCCTTCGGTCCGTCCGTTCAGCCACGATGACGCGAAGGGCACGAAGGGGAGCAGAGAAGGCAAATAAGGAAGCCAGGAAGCCAGGAAAGAACCCTTGAAACTTCTTTTGCCGCGTCCTCGGCGCTCTTTGCGCCCTCTGCGAGAACCCTGGTTTGTTTGACTTCCTTCGTGCCCTCGTCGTGCCTTCGCGGCTACGTCTTACGCGTCCTCGTCGCGTGCCCGGCCGATCTCGATGTCGTCGTCGGTGCCCTCCTCGCCGTCGGGGCCGACGGAGTAGAGGCGGTACTGTCGGCCGCGGGACCGGCCCTCCATCGCATCGGCGCCGGACTCCTGGTCGCGCATCTCGTAGCGCAGCTCGTGGCCCCAGGCGTCGATGAACTCGGTGTCCTCGTCGACGTAGGGGCCGGTCCATCGGCTGCGCAGCGCCTCGACCTCGAAGTCGGGCATCCGCACCAGGGCCTCGAGGCCCTCGTCTTCCGTCGGCGGGCGCCCCACCTGCATCTCGAAGCGCTGAATCGCGTCGTCGATCATCCGCAGCTTCAGCTCCGTCGTGTTGCGCTGGGCCCCGGCCTGCTGGGGCAGGACGAAGACCACCACCGCCCCGATCAGCAGCATCAGGATCACCAGCACCAGCAGCACCTCGATCAGCGTGAAACCACCCGCTGTGGCAACTCCCTTACGCATCGCAATTCCTTTCCTCGCGAAAACCCTGTCCCGGCCTACCCGCCCAGTGATGACGCTATTGTAAACACCGGCAGCAGAAGGCCCAAGGCCATGAACCCGATCGCCCCGGCGATGGCGCAGAGGATCAGCGGCTCGATCAGCCGCACTGCCTGGTCCACCTGCCGATTCGTCCGCCGCTCGACCGTGTCGGCGATCTCCAGCAGAACCTTCTCGAGCTGGTTGGACTCCTCGGCCACGACGATCATGGCCATGATCTGCTGGGGGAAAATCCCGTCGCGGTTGAGCTTCTCGGAGAGATTCTGCCCGTCGCGGACGGCCTCGATGGCCTCGTCGACGGCCTCGGCCAGCAGCCGCGAGCCCGTCGCGTCGCGCGTGATCGCCAGGGCCTGGATCAGCGGCACGCCGTTGGCCAGCATGGTCCCGAGGATGCGGCAGAAGCGGGTCACGGCGACCATGCGCACAGCCATGCCGGCGACGGGCAGGTACCCCTGCCAGCGCTCGATGCGGCGCCGGCCCTGGTCGCTGGTGGCGAAGCGGTAGCCGAGGGCCACGGCCGCGACGAGCCCCAGGCCCAGCAGCAGCGCGTAGTCGCGCAGGGCGTCGCTCATGGCGAAGACGACGAGCGTGGGCCAGGGCAGCTCGGCCGCGCTGCCGAGCATCTGGCGCAGGTTGGGCACGAAGAACAGCAGCCCGCCGACGAGCACGGCCGTGCCGATGACCACGAGCAGGGCGGGGTAGATCAGCGAGCCGACGACCTTGTTGCGCAGCTCGTCCTGGCGGTCGATGAAGGTGCCCAGGCTGGTGAGCACGTCTTCGAGGAAGCCGGCGCGCTCGCCGGCGTGGACCATGGCGGTGTGCAGGGGGGGGAAGGCTTCGGGGTGGGCGCGCATGGCGTCGGTCAGCGAGGCGCCGTCGGCGACGTCCGCGCGGACCTTGCGCACGATCTCGGCCAGGCGCTTGTTGACGGTCGTGTCGGCGAGGATGTCCAGCGAGCGCAGCAGGCGCACGCCGGCGCGCAGCAGGTCCGCGAGCTGGCTGTAGACCAGGCCGACGTCGCGCGACCGGATGCCGCGCAGCGCCGGGCGCGAGCTGGCGGGGGCCTGGCGAAGCTGCGTGGGGAACAGGCCCTGCTCCTCGAGGGCGCGCAGCACGGCGGCCTCGGACTCGAACTCGAGCTGGCCCTCGATGCGCTGGCCGGCGGTGTTGCGCGCGATGTAGTGGAAAGTGGCCATCGTTGCGGGGTTCGGGGTTCCGGGATCGGGGATCCGCAGAGGAGCGGGCTCAGTTCAAGCTTGCCATCGTGGGGCGTTCCGTGAGTACTTCCCGTACCAGATGCTTCACAACCTCATTGCGCGCCAGGGGGCCCGGCGACGTGAAATACTCGATGAACGTGGGTTGGTCGACCGCGTAGTGCCTCTGCGTCCAGTAGATCAGCCACGGGCTGCCAGCGACTGTGAACCTCCACTCGACGTCGACGAGGTCGCAGAGTTTTTTGGGCGATCTCCGCAAGTAGAACCCCGCCTTTCGAGCGTTGAGGCGCGAGACGGCGATCGTGCCATCGGCAAAGCGCACGGCGAGGAAGCCGGATGACTCGTCTTCGCTCAATGCCTCGAGCGGGTGTACGGGTGCATCGGGATCCCTGCGGAATCGGTTTCGGGTCATTCGGGCGTCGTCGTCGGTGGTGACGGGCGCCGCATCGATCAGCAGGTACTCCAATCTGCCCTTGTTGACCTCGTAGGCGATCCAGAGTTTTGGCTCGTCGGGCGCGATGAAGGCTGGAACCTCGGTCCAGGGCGCGGTCACGCGCTGATGCGCGCCGCACCCGGCGAGCATGGCCGAGACGAACAGGATCAGCAGGGGCGCTGCGTGGCGCATCGGTGCATCTCCTGAAGGGGTCCGGCCGGGCACTGGCGGGCAAGCCGCGAGTGGCCCCGGATCGGGCGGTTGGTTGCAGGGACGCATAGGTTGATGGGGTACGCAGGGTGGTCGGGGACGCCCTCCCCCAGCCCCTCCCGGGGGGAGGGGGGTCGGCAGGGCAAGGCACCACGTTGCTGCGTGGTGCTGATGGTGGGAGGCCGCGGGTTGCTTCTGCGGACCGCCGATCCCCGAACCCGGAACCCCGTTGCTAAGCCGTGCATCGCATCACCTCCTCGGGGGTGGTGACGCCGGCGAGGACCTTGTCCCAGCCGTCCTCGCGCAAGAGGCGCATGCCGCCCGCGCGGGCGGCGGCGGCGACCTCGGAGCTGCCGGTGCGGGCGAGGATGCGCTCGGCGACGTTGTCGTCCATGGGCATCAGCTCGTACAGGCCCTGCCGGCCGCGGTAGCCGGTGTTGCGGCAGTTGCGGCAGCCGGCGCCCTTGTGGAGCTTGTGGCCCGGGGCGATGTCGACGTCGGGCGGCAGCAGGCCGGCCTCGGGCTCGTAGGCCTGCTTGCACTCGGGGCAGACGCGGCGGACGAGGCGCTGGGCCATCGCCCCGATGAGCGTGGAGGCGACGAGAAAGGGCTCGACGCCCATGTCGATCAGGCGCGTCGCCGCCGACGCCGCGTCGTTGGTGTGCAGCGTCGAGAGCACCAGGTGGCCGGTCAGCGCCGCCTGGGTCGCGGCCTGGGCGGTCTCGAGGTCGCGGATCTCGCCGATCATCACCACGTCCGGGTCGTGGCGGAGCACGGCCCGCAGGCCGCGGGCGAAGCTCATGCCCACCTTGGTCTCGACGGGGATCTGGTTCACGCCGTGGACGTGGTACTCGACCGGGTCCTCGATGGTGATGACCTTTTTCTCCGGCCCCATGATGGCGCGGAGCGAGGCGTAGAGCGTGGTGCTCTTGCCGCTGCCGGTGGGGCCGGTCACGAGCAGGATGCCGTGCGGCCGGCGGATCAGCTCGCCGAAGGCGCGATGGGTCTGCTCGTCCATGCCCAGCTCGGGCAGGGAGAACATGATGTTGGACTGATCGAGCAGTCGCAGGACGACGCCTTCACCGAAGAGCATGGGGATGACGCTGACGCGCACGTCGATCGTGTGGCCGGAGACCTGGAACTTGATGCGGCCGTCCTGGGGCAGCCGCTTCTCGGCGATGTTGAGGTTGGCGAGGATCTTGAGCCGGCTGATGATCGCGGCCTGGAAGCGATGGATCTGCGGCGGGACGGAGGCTTCCTGGAGCACGCCGTCGATGCGGTAGCGGATGGAGAGGCGGTCCTCGTAGGGCTCGATGTGGATGTCGCTGGCGCGTTCGTTGACGGCCTCGACGATGATCTCGTTGACCAGCTTGATGACGCTGGCCTCCTGCGCCATCTCGACGAGGTCCTGCGACTCGTCGTTGACGTCGGAGACGACCTGGAGCTCGTTGTCCTGGGTCATCTCGTCGAGCGTGTCGCCGCCGAGGCCGTAGTGGCGCTTGATGAGCGCTTCGATCTCATGTTGGGCGGCGAGGACGGGCTCGACGTGCAGGCCGGTGACCATGCGCAGCTCGTCGAAGGCGTAGAGGTCGTAGGGGTCGCTGGTGGCGACGCGGAGGGTGCCGTTGTCGCGTTCGACGGGGACCATGCGTTTGCGGTAGACGAACTTGACGGGCAGGGCGCGGAGGGCGTCGGGGTCGGGCTCGGCGTCGGCGAGCTCGACGACGCTGATGCCGAGCTGCGCGCCCAGGGCGTGGAGCATGTCGCGCTCATCGACGTGGCCGAGGTGGACCAGGGCCTGGTCGAGGCGCAGGCGTTCGGCCTGGGCGAGGCGCGAGGCCTCGGCGAGCGCCTCGGCGCTGACGCGTCCCCGCTCGAGCAGGTATCCCTCCAGGGTCGTGTCGACGGCCATGTCTCACGTTTCGGTCAGGGGCTTGCGCGGACGACACTTCCCATTATCCCCGGCCGGGGCTCGGGGACAAACAGACATCGGGCCGGCCGCGCCTGGTTCGTGCTAACCGCCTGTCACTGGGTGCTCTGCACATCGGTGCCGGCGTCGGAGGCGGGGGCCTCTACACCCTGACAGTGCCAGCCACAGCCCCGGCGGTTACAGCCGGGCGGGGGCTCAGCACGTGGTTGACAAGGGTGCCACGCGGGCGTTGAGCGGGGGCGACGGGCCGGATGGGGGTCAGCCTTCGACGGTGCCGGCGGTGTCGACCCGGAGCAGGGAGGCGGGCTGGTCGGATTCGAGGACCTGCCGCAGCGGGTCGGTGCGGTCACGGGCGTTGATGGGCACGGCGGTGAAGCTGGCGGGGGCGCCCCGGCGGATGGTGGCGTCGGCGGCGTTGAATTCCAGGGCCCGGCGGCCGTTGACGGTGGCCATGGCGAGCAGGTCGGCCGGGTCGGCGGCGTCGCGGCGGTGGAGGTGGCGCATCTGCGGGAGGATTCCCAGGGGCTGGTCGGCGGACTCGGCCCAACCCTGGCAGATGAGCGAGTCGGTGCCCAGGGCGACGTTGACGCCGGCGTCGAGCAGCTCGCGGTAGCGGTGGTGCTCGTGGCCGAAGTAGGCGCTGGCCATGGGGCAGTAGACGACGCTGGTGCCGGTGCGCTTGAGCAGCTCGATGTGGTGGTCGTCGAGGTAGTTGCAGTGGGTGGCGAGCCAGCGGCCGTTTCTGAGCGACCAGGCCAGGGCGTCGACGGGGTGCTGGCCGAGGCCGACGGCGGCGGGGTCGAGCTTGCCCATGTCGGCGAGCAGGTCGGCGAGCGGGCCGGTGCCGTCGCGGAGCAGCTCGAGCTCGGCCTGGGACTCGGCGAGGTGGGTGGTCAGGCGATAGATGTGGCGCTGGCTGAGGCGTGTGACGGCCTCGTAGAGCGGCAGGCCCGCGGAGTAGGGGGCGTGGGGGGCGATGCCCAAAACGACGCCGCGGACCTGCCCGGGGACGGGGGTTTCAAAGGCCAGGGCGTCGAGGGTCTGGGCGATGGCGTCGGCGGCGGCGCGGGCGGCGTCGTCGGCCAGGCCGAAGCATTCGAGGTAGCTGACGCCGGGCAGGGCCAGGTCGGCGGCGGCGTGGCGGCGGGCGGTCAGGGCGGTGACGCTGCCGGCGATGTCACCGACGCAGCCGACGCCGGCCTGGCGGGAGAGCTCCAGGCCGCGGTGCACGGCGGCGACGATGTCGGCGGGCTCGGCGGGCCGGGCGTCGATGACGCGGCGGAGCCAGGCGGGGAAATCGCCGTCGAAGGCGACGGGGCCGGCGTCGGTCAGGTCCAGGTGGGCGTGGGCGTTGACGGTGGCGGGCAGGAGCAGGTGGTCGGGGCGTTCGATGACGCGGGCGCCGTGACAGTGCCGGCGGGGCAGGCGGTTGGGACGGCCGGC
>SLDI01000316.1:0-8745 GCA_007125385.1 Phycisphaeraceae bacterium
TCAAAGGTGCCGCCGCAGCAGTCACCGGGGCCTGCTCCCCACGAGCCCAACAGAAAAGGCCCCGGTTCATCCTCTTCCCACCGGTCCTCCCATACCACGGTGATCTCCCATTCCCCCGTGTCGCAGTAGTACCTGGCGAAAACATGTTTGATGTACCACAGGTCCGGGAACTCGGGGTCGCATTCGTGAAGGTTCCGAGCCCCCCACTGGACTACCCACGACGACGCATGCTCGAACTCACACACGACATCCGACACGTCGTTGTTTTCACACGGACAGCCGGGACCAGTTCCGGATGTTGTGAGGTTGACGGTTACTGTTGACTGATCGGAGAAGCAGCAGTCATGGCAAGGATGGCAGTCATGATCGCTTGGCTCGTCACAGCAAACGCAGTCCTCGACGCCGCCAGATGGCATTGTCACGAGCTTGCCGCCCAGCGTGACCAGCTTGCCGTCAATGGTGAGCAAACGCTGGCTCACTCCGGGCACTCCTCGGTCTCGACGATGGTTGAGGTGTCGCTGCCTTCGACTTCCAGGACGCGCACCTGCCGCTTGGTCTGCTTGAGCTCACCGCCTTCGAAAGCCACATCGGTGACCACCTCCTGCATGACCGTCTGGCCGGGCACCCACGTCCCGCCCTGGAAGATGAGCACATCGCCTTCGCTCGCACCGGCGGTGTCGACGTCGGCGAGGTCGCCGAGTTTCTGCGGAACGCTGACGCTGTCGGCTTCGTCGCCGAGCGGGACCATTTCGGTGACGTGGCCGTACTGATCGCGGCGGATCCGACCCGGCGTCCACGTAAGCTCGGCGCCGCCGTCTCCGCCATCACGGTCATGCGTACCAGCGCCAGCGCACGCTAGCAGCGAAGCTCGGCCGCGACGTCCTCCTGCCCGCCCCACATCGGCTCAAGCTGCACCAGGCAGATGCCGCGGAGGAACACTTCCGCGTCGGCCGGGCCGACGCGGCACTCGCCGTTGCCCGGGAAGACGGGGTTCATGGAGCGTCTACGGGCCACCTGATCATCATCCGCCACGACGTCGCCGCTCTGCTGCGGTCGACGACCGGGGACCGATCCACGCCTGGTTCCCCCCGGGGGCAGGAGGAGCATCCGCAGTCGCCGGATGTCCGGACATTTTCGCAATCCCGGGAACCGCCGGCTCGCGTGGGCATCCAACCTTTGAGCAGGCCACGCCCGTGGCTCGCCATTGACGCTCCCTGCCGGAGGTAATGCCATGTTCAACGCGCCCGCCCGCCCCGCCATGCTGCTCGCCGCCCTGCTCATCCTGCTCGCCCCGGTGTCCGCCAGTGCGACGCGCCTCGCCGCCGACGCCGAGCTTGGCCCCATCGCGGGAGGCCTGCACGCCTTGGACGAGCAGGGCGAGGCCGTGGGACATTGCCCGCTCAAGCACACCGATGTCGAGGTCCACGTCAGCGGCCACTTCACGCGCGTCGACGTCACGCAGCGCTACCACAACCCGTACGAGCACAAGATCGAGGCGGTGTACACCTTTCCGCTGAGCCACCGGGCCGCGGTCGATCGCATGACGATGACCGTGGGCGATCGCGTGGTCCAGGGCGAGGTCCGCCAGCGCGACGCGGCGCGGCGGATCTACGAGGCCGCCCGCCGCGCCGGCCACGTCAGTTCGCTGCTGGAGCAGGAGCGGCCGAACATCTTCACGCAGTCGGTGGCGAACATCGAGCCCGGCGCCGAAGTCGAGATCCGCATCAGCTACGTCGAGGTGCTCGAATCGAGCGATGGCGAGTATCGGCTGAGCTTTCCCATGGTCATCGCTCCGCGTTACACGCCCGGCCGGGGCGACTCGCCGGCACGCGAACTGCCCGCGCCCGGCCACGGCTTCGCCGGGGATACCGACCAGGTGCCCGACGCCAGCCGCGTCACACCCATGCCCGTGCGCCCGGAGGAGCGCGCCGGCCACGACATCAACCTCACCGTCCACATCGACACCGGCGGCCCCGCGATCGCGCAACTCGCCTCCGCCAGCCACGACATCACGCGCGTCAACCACGCCCCCGGCCGCGCCAGCATCAGCCTCGCCGCGGGTGACACCATCCCCAACCGCGACTTTCGCCTCGCCTGGCGCCTCGTCACCGACGAGATCACCGAGGCCATCCTCACTCACACGGGCAACTACGGCTCGTTCGAGGGCGGCTTCGTCACGCTCATGCTCCAGCCACCGGCCCGCGTCGACGACGCCGACGTGCGGCCGCGCGAGCTGATCTTCGTGCTGGACAACTCCGGCTCGATGCGCAGCGCGCGCCTGGCCGACCGCTCCGCCCTCGACGCCGCCAAGGACGTGATCAACCAGGCCATCGACACCATGCGTGACGACGACCGCTTCAACATCGTCAGCTTCAACAACACCCTCGACGTGCTCTGGGATCGCCCGATGCCCGCGACGACGAACCACCGCGCTGCCGCCCAACGCTACGTCGATCGTCGCCAGGGTGGCGGCGGCACAGAGATGCGCAACGCCGTGCTGCGCGCCCTCCACGCCGGGCCCTTCCGGGACCGCCGCCGCCATGACCGCCGCCGCCATGACCACGACGACTACGACCACGACGACGATGTCCAGCCCATGCGCATCGTGCTGTTCGTCACCGACGGCCTGGTGAGCAACGACGCGGCCATCATCGACGCGATTCGCGATCACGCCCACGAGACGCGCGTCTTCACCGTCGGCATGAGCCATGCGCCCAACCGCCACCTGCTCGACGAGATGGCTCGCGTCGGCCGCGGGGCAAGCGACTACATACTGCCCAGCGACGACGTGACCCCCATCGTCCGGCGCTTCGCCCACCGCATCGCCACGCCCGTGCTTACCGACATTGAGCTCACCGCGCTCGGCGGTATCGAGCTCATCGACATGCTCCCCTCGGCCGAGCAGATGCCCGACCTGTTCGACTTCCAGCCGCTGGTCATCCACGCCCGCTACCGCCGGGCGGGCCACGGGCAACTGCGCATCCGCGGCCGCACGGGTGGGGGCGCCTACGAGCGCGTCGTCAACCTGCACCTGCCCGCGATGGAGCTGCGCCACGACACCATCGCCACGCTCTGGGCCCGCGGGAAGGTCGGCGAGCTGATGCGCGGCGGTGGTGGCGAACGCATGGACGAGCAGCAGACGATCGCCCGCATCGTCGAGCTTGGCGAAACCTTCCAGCTCGTGACCCATCACACCAGCTTCGTCGCCGTCGAACGCCAGCGCGTGACGCTCGGCGGCCAGCCGGTGCTGGTGCGCGTGCCCATCGAGTTTCCCAAGGGCATGTCCTGGGAGGGCATCTTCGGCGAGTCGCTCGACGACGAGCAGATCGTCGAGCCGATGCCGCGGCTGATGCAGCGTGACGGACGTCACGAGCGGTTGGCCGGCTCACCCCCCGCCGAAGCGCCCCGGCGGCTCCAGAGCCGGGGCGGGCGTGGCGGGCGCAGCGCGCGGACCGTGGCCTTGGGCGATGTTGACGCGCCGTCGGCTCCTGCCGAGGGTGTCGCCGGGGCGATGGTGGTCAACGGCCAGGTCATCGAGGCCGAGCTGTCCACCCACTTCTTCGCCCAGCACGGACTGCCCGCCCGGGCCCGCGGGGGGCGGCTCGACAACGCGGGCCAAGTTCATCCCGCCGATATGCCGCCGTTCGGCCACCTCACCCGCGTTGTGCTGCCCAACGCCGCCGTCGACGGCATCCCCGAGCGCCTGCGCACAATCCTTGCCGACGAGGAAGGCAACGCCGACCGCCTCGGCCGCGTGCTCACGCATCCGGACAGTCGCGACGTCATCCTCATCGTCCCCGCCGCCGTCGCCGAGCTGCTCAGGCCCTTCACCGAGGCGATTGCGGCTGAGAACGTGAGCGATGCGGCACGGGAGCGGGCGATCGCCGCGCTCGATCGCGAGGCCCCCGCGCTGCGTCGCCGGCTGGAGCTGCGGCGGATCCTTGACGATGAGCTGCACGAGCACGTCACCGCCGCAACGCCCCAGGATCAGCCGCTTGAGGTGAGCGTCCTGCTGGAGCAGGTCGAGCCTGCGGCGTTGGCCCGCCTCGCGGACGTCGGCTTCGAGCTCGACGCTTCCGCCGACGCCGCGTCGTTCGTCGTCGGCCGCGCCACCCCCACCGCGCTGCGCCGCCTCGCCCAGGTCGACGGTGTCCGCCGCATTGAAGCCCTGCACGCCGTCGAGCCGCGATGATGACGCGGAATGTCAGCGCCACGAAGGTTTTACTTCGTGCGACGCTGGTGCCATGGGTAGGACTGCGCCACGACGCCATCAAGCCTGGCGCAGCGGCAGGCCAACGGCCCCACGGGAGCCCGCTTCGGAGACCGCACCGTCCGAAAAGCGGGGTTCCGCGATGCACCGGCCCAGCGGGACGCCCGACAATACCGACCGGCGGACTCGCCCCACCAACCCACGGCATGGAAAAGCGTCCCTCCGTTCGGCCGTGAACCCAGCCGATCAACTCTGGGCCAGAGTCAGAATCGCTGATCGCTTCGCCGGATCGAGTCGACCCAGCGCCCTAAGGTGCTTGATGACCGCCGGGCGCTCAGTCTCGGGGATCTGCTCAAGCGCATGCAGTACCTCCTGAAGTCCGTCGGCATCCGGACAATTCTCCTGACAACATCCCGAACCTTTTTCGCAATCCCCAGCACAGAAATGCTTTACGTCGCCCCTCAAGCGGATTTTGAATCCGTCGCGTCTGCCAATTCCGCCACACCGGCGTGGGGCGCTACATTGTGCCGTGCACCGAACTTGCGGTCAAACGCCCGCTGCGTCCAAGACTTGCGCGAGCCCGCGCGGGGCGCGTTTTTCGGCGTTGGAATCCATATGGGTCCATATGAGCGCACTGCAGGTCATGGACGGCTTGCCGCTTCGCGGCCACGCCGTCGCACCCCCAAATGCGCCGGATCCCGGTGAAGTTGACCATTCAAAGGTCAATAAAGGCACTCTCACACGGCCTGCCGCGGCCAAGGCTTCGTCAAGAACGTCACTGCGATGGCGCGCCCTTTTCACCGTCACCCTCACCCGCGCCGTCCGCCTCGCCATCACCCTCGTTTTCCTCGGCCGCGTTTGCCTCCGCCTGCGCTTCGGGCGTTCGCGGCGCGGTGCTCTCATGCTCTTCTCCGCCGCGCGCCCGCCAGAGCTTGCCGCAAAGCTGCATCAGAAACGTGAACATCCCCTCGATCACCAGCAGCATGCTCGCCAGGATGGCCAGCTCCAGCGCCGGATGCGAGCGGCGCAGGATCAGCAACGTCACCAGCGTTGCCAGGAACAGCCCGGCCCCGATCCACGCCCGCCGGTAGGCCCACCGCGTCCACCACGTGCCGGTGTGCTCGGCCGCGTAGGCGACAAAGTGACGCTCGACTCTGGTCAGGTCCGGCTCGCGGCTCATTGGCTCTCGGGGGCGGACGACAGATGCCCGACCTCACCCGCCTGCGGAATGGAGTCCATCGCCCCCGGGCGCGTCACGCACAGCCCGGCCGCCTGCACCGCCCGCTCAAGCGCCGCCGCGACGCCCGCCCCGGCGGCGAGATGAGCCAGGTCGTAACCGACGAACGTATCGCCCGCGGCGGTGGTGTCGACGACCGGCCCGCGATCCGCGGCCGGCTTGTCGAGCCTGCTGCCGTCGCGCCCGCGCCACGCCACCCCCGCCGAGCCGCGCGTCAGCACGACGTCGCCTGCCGCGACCCGCCCCAGGGCCTCGAGCGCGGCGTCCACGTCCTGGACATCATCCGTCGCGAGGAGCCCGGCCGCCTCGTGCTCGTTGACGCAAAGCAGGTCCACCTTCGCCAGCGGATAGCTGCGCACCGCGTCGGTGAACGGCGCGGGGTTCAGCGCGACGCGCAGCCCGCGCTCGGCCGCGGCGTCGATGATCGCCGCCACGTCGTTGATCTCGTTCTGCAGCAGAAGCCAGTCGTCGGCGGCAAGATCCTCCAGCGCCGCCGCGACGTGCTCGGCGGTGACGCGATGGTTGGCCCCGGCCAGCAGGATGATCGCGTTCTCGCCGGCGTCGTCGACCTGGATGATCGCCTGGCCCGTCGGCGCATCGTCGAGCGTGCGCACGTGCGTGGTGTCGACGCCCGCGTCGTTGAGCTTGTCGATCAGCCAGCGCCCGTCGTCGCCGATGCACCCGGCGTGCGACACGCGCACCCCGGCCGCGCCCGCCCGGGCCAGGGCCACCGACTGGTTCGCCCCCTTGCCCCCGGCGAACGTCGCCAGCGACGTGGCGGGCAGCGTCTCGCCACCGCGCACGATGCGCGGCAGGCGGAAGACGCGGTCAATGTTCAGCGAGCCGAAGTTGCAGATGCGCATGGCAAGGGTCCACGGCCGGGTCGGGTCCGGTCAGGATACACCGTCGCGGGGCGGCTGGGGGGCCACACGGCGTCCCGACCGGGTGCGGTGTGCTTCGACCCTCCATACGCGATCGCCCGCGGCAGCCTTCGGCGGGCGGTGTGGCACCCGAGGCGGGTCACATCATCTCGACCGTCTCGATGCCCAGCAGATCCAGCCCCTGTGCCAGCGTCCGGGCCACGAGATGGCACAGCGCCAGCCGGCTTGCCCGCGTCGCGGCGTCGTCGGCCGTGAGCACCGGGCAGCGCTCGTAGAAGCGGTGATACGCCGACGCCAGCTCATAGAGGAAGTTGCACAGCCGATGCGGCTCCAGGTGCTCCGCCACCGCGTCGATCACACCCGGCCAGGCGAGCAGATGCCGGATCAGCGCCCGCTCCGCCTCGTCCGTCATCGTGATGGCCGCGGCATCGAGCGCGGCCGGATCGATCTCACCCTTGCGGAAGATGGACCGGATGCGCACATACGCGTTCTGCAGGTACGGGGCCGTGTTGCCGTCCAGCGCCAGCATACGCGACCAGTCGAAGACGTAGTCGCGCGTCCGGTCGTTGGCCAGGTCGGCGTACTTGACCGCGCCGATGCCCACCACGCGCGAGACCTGCTTGCGATCGTCCGGCGACAGGTCCGGGTTCTTCTGCTCGATGACCTTCTCGGCGCGCTGCTCGGCCTCGTCGAGCAGGTCGATCAGCCGCACCGTTCCCCCCTCGCGCGTCTTGAAGGGCTTGCGGTCGGGCCCGAGGATCGTGCCGAAGGGCACGTGGTCCAGCCGCACGCGCTCATCCGCCCACCCCGCCTTGCGCAGTGCGGCGAAGAGCATGGCGAAATGCTGGCTCTGGCGCGCATCCGTGACGTAGATGATGCGATCCACTTCAAGCTCGCGGACGCGATACCGCGCCGCCGCCAGGTCCGTCGTCGCGTAGAGGTAGCCCCCGTCGCTCTTGCGCACGAGCATGGGCAGGTCGTTGCCGTCGCGGTCCTTGAACCCTTCGAGATAGATCACGGCCGCGCCCTGCGACGCGCTGACCAGCCCGGCGCGCTCCAGTTCCTGGACCACCGACGCGAGCTGATCGTTGTAGAACGACTCGCCGCGGATGTCCGCGTCGGTGAGCTGGACGTTGAGGCGTCGGTAGATGTCGTTGAAGTGCTTCTTGGACTCCTCGACGAGGTCCCGCCACAGGCTGAGCGTCGCGTCGTCGCCGGCCTGGAGGGCGACGACGCGACGGCGGGCGCGGTCGGCGAAGTCGGCGTCGGCGTCGAACTTGGCCTTGGCCTGCTGGTACAGCTCGTTCAGGTCGCCGATCGCCGCCTCGGCGCGCTGCCGCATCTCGCCGGGCTTGAACCCGACGTCGGCCAGGTGCTCGATGAGCATGCCGAACTGCGTGCCCCAGTCGCCGAGGTGGTTCTGCCGCGTGATGCGGTGGCCGCGGTACGCCAGCACGCGGGCCAGGGCGTCGCCGATGACGGTCGAGCGCAGATGCCCGACGTGCATTTGCTTGGCCACGTTGGGCGAGGAGTAGTCGACCACGACATGCTCGGGCCGGTCCTCGGCCGCCAGGCCCAAGCGGTCGTCCGCGAGCATCGCCCCGGCCGCCGCCGCCAGCGCCCGGCCGCGCAGCGTCAGGTTGATGAAGCCCGGCCCGGCGACCTGGACCTGCTCCAGCAGCTCATCCGCCTCGGGCACGGCCGCCAGCGATGCCACGATCGCCTCGGCGACGTCGCGCGGCTTGCGCTTAAGCCGCTTGGCCAGCCCCATCGCCAGGTTCGCCTGGTAGTCCCCGAAGCGCGGATCGCCCGCCGGGCGGAGGATCGGGTCCGTCCCGGCGAACTCGGCGCCCATCGCATCCACGACGGCGCGGCCCAGCAGATCCTCCAGCGCAGCGGGCAGGTCGGCCATAGTCGGGACATCGTCGGCCGCGGCCGTGGGCTTGTCAATTGAGCGGGTCCGAGGCGGCCCGGCGGGCCTGGGCGTGACGCCTCGGCGAGGGGCTTTTCAAGCCCGGCGCGGCGGCGCGCCGATAGTTTGTTCGAGTTGTGTTAGGCCACTGTGAAGATGGGTTGTCACCAGCATGATAGACGGGGTCATTACCGGACCCGCGGCGCGGTGATCGAATGTAAGTTTCACGGAATAAAAATCTTACCGAGTTATGCACCACCGCGCTAATATCTTCAAGGCTTCGCGGGCGGCTGGGCGATAAAGGTAATGCGATCGGCGCGGAGCCGGGCCCCGCAGGCAGCCGTTGACGCCGGCGGGGAACAGGAGTGCCTCATGACCGACATTACGCCCATTGGACGCACCAACCTGCCGGGGGTCGAGAGGCCCGGCCCGGCCCAGCGCGGCGACGCGTCGACCCCCGCCGCCAGCCGCGGCCGCGACGCCGTCGAGCTCACGCCCGTCGCCA
>SLDI01000138.1:0-8745 GCA_007125385.1 Phycisphaeraceae bacterium
AAGGTTCGCCCGCCCCAGGCGCACCCGGTCACGGGCAAGCACGAAGCCGACATGCTGCGCGAGGGGGCGTGCCTCATTGGCTTCCTCTGGCCGGCGGAGAACCGGGACCTGCTTCAGCGTTTGGCGGAGCGGCGCGTCACGGCCATCGCGATGGACTGCATCCCGCGGATCACGCGGGCGCAGAAGGTCGACGCGCTCAGCGCCATGGCCAACGCGGCCGGCTACCGCGCGGTGGTCGAGGCGGTGGAGCACTATCCGCGTTTCCTCGCCGGGCAGACGACGGCCGCGGGCTCGCTCAACCCGGCGAAGGTGCTGGTGATCGGCGCCGGCGTGGCGGGGTTCGCGGCGTTGGAAGGGGCGCCGACGCCATCAGGTATCGTTGCCGCCTGATCGTCCTCATGCTCGAGCCGTATCTGGCGCGGTGGCCTGGGCGGGGTTGGGCGCGTCGAGCAGTCTCAGCTTCTCCCGCAGCGTCTCGGCCAGGCACTGGACCGTGGTGGCTTGCAGGAACTCATAGATCTCGCCGCGCAGCATCTTCCAAGCGTCATGCTGCGGGCAGGGCTGCTGGTCGTCGCAGCGGGTCAGGCCGACGACGCACTGGCGGAACGCGGCGGCGCCGTCGATGGCCTGGACGATCTCATAGAGCGTGATGGTCTCCGCTGGCCGGGCGAGGATGAAGCCGCCACGACGGCCCTTGGCGCTGAGCAGCAATTCCCGGCGGACGAGTTTTTGAAGCACCTTGGCGAGGAAATGCCGCGGCAGGGCGGCTTGTCTGTGGATGTCCTCGAGCAGCATGTAGCTCTCGGGCTTGCCCAGCGCCATCCAGGTCATGGCGCGGATGGCATAGGCGCAGGCACTGGAATAGATCATGGCTGGGGCTTTCATCGGGCGATCAGAAGCTAAAGAGGCCTTGTTATACTATCATAGCATGGGGACGTGTTGGACGTGCCATGCTGGGCGGAACGATGAGCAACCACTTTTCCACGCCACCGACGGGCATCATCCTGGTCGACCACGGCTCAAGACGAGTCGACTCGAACCAGACGCTCGAGCGCTTCGCTGCCATGTTCCAGGCCTCGCGGCCGGACTGGATTATCGAGCCGGCCCACATGGAACTGGCCGAGCCGACGATCCGAACGGCGTTCGATCGTTGCGTCGAGCGGGGGGCGCGGTTTGTGGTGGTGGCGCCCTATTTTCTTGCGCCGGGCAAGCACTGGCGTGAGGACATCCCCGCCCTGGCGGCACAGGCCGCCGCCCATCACGCGGACATTTCATATCTCGTCACGGCTCCGATCGGCCTGCATCCGCTGATGTGCGAGGTCGTGCAGGAGCGGATCGAGCAGTGCCTGGCTGAGCCTGTCCGTCGGCCTGAGGATCAGCGGCCGTAGCGGTGTGGGCGTGATCGGTCGACGGGGGATGCATGTCGATGTTTACTTGCCCGGTGAAGATGGGGATGGCGATCTTCAGCGCGACGGTGAAGACCATCAGCCCGAAGGCCCAGACGCCGACGGTGACCTGCCATTCGAGGCGGGTGGGGACATACTCGACGATCTCATGGAGCGTGGAGGGGATGAAGCCGGGGATGATGAGTCCCATGCCTTTTTCGATCCACAGGCCGACGAACGCGAGGACACAGGCTACGCACAGCAGGAGCTTGCGCTGAAGGATGGTGGGCCAGAGGAAGATGGCGGTGGCGATGATGGTGAATCCGATGGCGGTCCAAATCCAGGGCACCAGCGCGGTCTGGCCATACCTGCCGAAGAACAGGTACTGCGCGGACGCGGCGTGGGCGCCGCCGGTGTAGAACTCGGTGAAGACCTCGGCGACGAGCATGAGCAGGTTGGCGACGATGGCGACGCGGATGATCTTCAGGAGCGTGCGGATGGGCCCATCGCTGATGGCGAAGCGGGTGAAGTAGCGGATCAGCAGCAGCGAGAGGATGATGAACGACGGGCCGGAGACGAACGCGGAGGCGAGGAAGCGCGGCACCAGCAGGCCGGTGTTCCAGAACGGCCGGCCGCCGAGCCCGGAGTAGAGGAAGGCGGTGACGGTGTGGATGGAGATCGCCCAGAAGATGGACAGGTAGACGAAGGGGATGTACCACCACCAGTTGGGGCGTCGGCCGAGGAAGCGCATGTAGAGCAGATACCCGCAGATGTGCAGGTTGAGCGCCAGGTACCCGTTGAGCACGATCACGTCCCAGGTCAGCATGGACATGGGCCAGTTGAATCGGCCGACTGGGGGCATCATGTGCCAGAAACGGTCGGGTCGTCCAAGGTCGACGGTGACGAACAGCAGGCACATGATGATCGCGGCGACGGCCAGCAGCTCGCCGACGATCGTCACGTCGTGCATTTCGTGGTCGCGGTAGAGGTAGGCGGGGATGATCATCATCACCGCCCCCGCGGCCAGGCCGACCATGAAGGTGAAGTTGGCGATGTACAGGCCCCACGAGACGTGGTCGGTCATGCCGGTGGTGACCATGCCGTCGCGCACCTGCACGGCCCAGGCGTGGGCGCCCACCAGCGCCAACGCGGTGAGCACGGTCATCCAGGTGTAGAACAGCGGCGAGCCGTCGGTCGCGAGCAGGAGCGAGCGCCAGACGAAGCGCGGATAGCTGACCACATGCTGCGTGGCCTTGAGATGCGGCGCGTTGCTGGTGGTGACGCTCATGGGGCGCGGTGCCTAGCTGAAGAAGTAGAAGAATCGCGGCTGCGTGCCCAGGTCCTCCTTGAGGACGAAGACGCGCTTGTTGTCCAGAACCCAGCGGATCTCCGAGTCGGGATCGAGCATGTTGCCGAACACGCGCGCCCCGGTGGGGCAGGCTTCGAGGCACGCCGGGAGGCGGCCTTCACGTACGCGATGCAGGCAGTAGGTGCACTTTTCCACAACACCCTGGGGCCGGATGCGGTTGCTGAGGTATGACTGGTCGGGGTTGATCTCGTTGGCGGGGATCTGCGGCTTCGTCCAGTTGAACCGGCGGGCGTGGTAGGGACACGCCGCCTCGCAGTACCGGCAGCCGATGCACCAGTTGTAGTCGACGACGACGATGCCGTCGGACTCCTTCCACGTTGCCTCAACGGGGCAGACGTGCACGCAGGGCGGGTTGTCGCACTGGTGGCACTGCACCGGCATGTAGAACTTGTCCGGGTGGGGCACGGCGTGGTCGTAGTGGGGGTTGGCGTGGTCGAGGTCGAGCGAGCCCTTGTTCATCTCCAGGACGCGGATGTAGGAGTTGTTGGTGGCGCGGTCGTGGTTGTTTTCGATGTGGCAGGCCTCGGCGCAGCGTCGGCAGCCGATGCAGACGGTGAGATTCAGCGCGTAGCCGAACTGCACGCCGGGCTCGGGGCGATGGTCGGTGATGGTGACGTCGGCGCCGTACTGCTGGCGGGTTTCCTGCTCGAGTCGCGCCAGGACGCGTTTGAGCTCATCGGGGCCGAGCTCGGTGTAGTGCTTTTGCAGGAACTCGTCGAGGCTGAGGTCGGCGGCCCATTCGGTGAGCGGGGCCATGGCCTTGGCGAACGCCGCCAGGCCCAGGGTGGCGCCGAGGCCCTTGAGCGCGGTGCGTCGCGAGACCTGGCCGAGCACGGGCAGCGAGATGTTGCGTGATTCGCTCATGGCTGGGGTTGCGTGCCGGGCGGCAGGCCGTCGCGCGGCGGGAACACGGGCTTCATCTGGGGGAAGGCGGGGGCGTGCGGCTCGTGGCAGTCGATGCAACTGTGGCGCTGGCGCGGGCCGCGGGTGCGGTCCCAGTAGCCGGTCATGCCGCCGTGGGCGCCCTGCTCAAAGTCGCGCCGCTGAGACCCGTGGCATTGGCCGCAGAGTTCCATGACGTTGACGAACTCGAGCGACCGGCCGTCGGCCAGGCGGAGCTGGTCGTAGTTGCCCGGATTGTGGCAGGACACGCACGTCAGCTCGCCGTGGGCCATCTCGAGATCGAGGTGGAACTCGGTGAGCTGCTGGCCTCTGCTCACGGCCGGGTTGGGCTCGAGCACGTCGTGGCAGGTGGCGCAGGAGACGGTTACCTCGTGGCCATGGGCATCGACGCGACCCGTCTCGATTCTGGGAGGCCCGGCGGGCTGATTGACCAGCACCGGGTGGAGCCAGGGATCGGCGGGTGGTGCCGACGTTGGCTGGCGCGCCGGCCCGGCCTCGGGCTCGGGTTCGGCATCACAGCCGGCAACCGCCAACGACATCAGCATCACCAGCGCCGGCCAGACGAGGTGTGCGTACGGACGGCGGCCGGGCTTGGGTGCCGCAGAGCACGCCGGAGGCTGCTGTGTGCGATCAGGTGTGCATCGCCCCGGCACACAGCACCCTGGTCGGCTGCTGTGTGGCACCCTTTTCACACACCTGTTCAACTCGGCGGTGGGCGTGTCGCTCATGCTCATGCTGTGTAACGCGGTCAATGCTCGGGCTGATCGAAGTCATGCCGGATGCGCACGATGCGGAAGCGGTGGCCCTGGCAGATCACGGTGTCCCACCACTGGGCGTCGTCGTAGCGGTAGCGGATCTGCACGGCGCGGGCGTGGCGATGCAGCAGCAGGCTCCGCCCCTCCTGGAGCGTGATGCTGCGATCGCCGACGAGCCGCTGGCTGGCGTGGCGCGGGATGACCTCGATGACCTGCGTGCAGGCGGCAATGTCGCGCAGCAGGGCGTCGAGGCCCGCGGCGTCGAGCAGCGACTCGCGCAGCTCCGGCAGGCCCAGCGATGAGGTGTCCGCCCCGGGCGCGGGCGTGGGGTCGACGCTGGTCTGACGCGGCTGATCCGGCGCGGGCGTCAGGGCTGTGGCGGGCGCGCGGCCGACGGGAACCAGGTTGCGCAGGAACTGGCGGCGCGAGGCGGTCATGAGCGTGGCTCCGTGTCACGGGGCAGGCGGATGCGGGCGGCGCATTTCTTGTAATCCGGCTGCATGGAGTAGGGGTCGTGGGCGTCGAGGGTCAGGGCGTTGATGTCAGCGTTCTCGTCAAAGAAGGGCACAAAGAGCGTGTCGGCGAGGGGTAGGGCCCGGCCGTTGAGCCACACGGGCAACTCCAGCGCGCCGCGCCGTGTCTCGATGACGATGCGCTGGCCGTTGCCGATGCCCAGGCGCGCCGCTTCGTCGGGATGCATCTCGACGTACGCGCGCGGCATGGCCCGATGCAGTTGCGCAATGCGCTGCGTCATGGTGCCGCTGTGCCAGTGCTCGAGGACGCGGCCGGTGCAAAGCCAATAGGGGTAGGCCTCGTCGGGCGCCTCGGGCGCGGGGGCCTGGGGGCGGAACCAGATCAGGGCGCGGTCGTCCTCCGTGACCGAGTGGTAAAACTGGATGCCCCGGCCGGGCTCGACGTTGGGGTCCTCGCCTTCGACGAAACGGTAGCGCGTCTCGCGCCACTGGCCGGGCTGGGCCTCGACGACCGGCCAGCGCAGGCCGCGGTGGCGCACCAGCTCGCGGTAGGGCGCTACGTTCTTGTGCTTGTAGGCGGTAAGCGGGCGGTATTCCTCGTAGAGGCGCTCGTCGACGTTGATGTCGTAGAAGTGCTCCCATCGCCAGATGGGGATGTCGTCGGCCTGATGAAAGAGGAAGCGGCCGTCGGCGTCGGCCATGCCCTCGTGGCCGAGCTCGAGCAGGCGATGGGCGACGGCGATGATCTGCCAGGCGTCGGGGCGTGCGTCGCCGGGCGGGTCGACCATCTTGAACCATTGCTGGGTGCGTCGTTCGCTGTTGCCGTAGACGCCGTTCTTCTCGACCCACATGGCCGAGGGCAGGACGAGGTCGGCCAGCTCGGTGGTGGCGGTGGGGTAGACGTCGGAGACGATGAGGAACTTGTCGCGGAGCTCCTGCTTTTGCTTGAAGAGCTTGAGGTTGTTGGGCAGCGTCTGGCCGGGGTTGGTGACCTGGACCCAGATGGTGTCGATGTCGCCGCCGGCGTCGGTGGGGGTGTTGAACATTTCCCACATGGCCAGCGTGTGGTGGCCGGGGTTGGCGGGGATGCGTCCGGGGGGCAGGTTCCAGGCCTGCTCGCAGTCGCGGCGGTCGCTTTCGCGGGTGACGACGCGGCCGCCGGGCAGGCCGTGGGCAAGCGTGCCGACCTCGCGCACGGTGCCGCACGCCGAGGGTTGGCCGGTGAGGCTCTGTGGTCCGTCGCCGGGTCGGCCCCAATGGCCGGCGAGCAGGTGCACGCCGTGGATCAGGTTGTTCATCGCCGTGCCCTGGGTGTGCTGGTTCACGCCCATGCACCAGAGGCTGACGATGCGCTTGTCCCGATCGGCGAACAGCCGGCCAAGCATCTCGAGCTTCTCGCGCGGCACGCCGGTGAGCTCGGCGACATACTCGGGCGTGTAGGGGGCGACGAGCTGGCGGTAGCGCTCGAAGTTGATCGCCTCGCCGAGCAGCGTGGGCGGGTCGGTATCGGCGCGGAAGTTGCAGTAGCGCTCGACGAAGTCGCGGTCGTGGGCGCCGGCCGCGATGAGCTGCTGGGCGATGCAGTTGGCGATGGCCAGGTCGGTGTTGGGCTTGAACTGGAGGAAGTGCTGGCTCTGGGCGGTGGTGCGCGTGCGCCGCGTGCCGATGTCGACGAGGGTCACCGTTTCGCCGTTCATGCGTCGGTTGACGATGCGGCTGAAGAGCACGGGGTGCATCTCGGCGGGGTTGTTGCCCCAGTTGATGACGACGTCGGCGTGGTCGAGGTCGTCGTAGCAGCTCGCCGGCTCGTCGACGCCGTAGGTGCTGAGGAAGCCCGTGACCGCCGAGGCCATGCACAGGCGGGCGTTGGCGTCGATGTGGTTGTTGGCCAGGCCGCCCTTGATGAACTTGAGCGCGGCGTAGCCCTCGGGGATGGTCCACTGCCCGGAGCCGTAGATCGCGAAGCGTGGCCCGGAGGCGAGGATGCGTCGGGCGATGATGTCGATGGCGTCGTCCCAGGTGATGGGTTCGAGCCGGCCGTCGCGGCGGAGCAGGGGGGTGGTCAGGCGGTCGTTGCCGTACATCGCCAGGGCGACGTGGTAGCCCTTGGCGCAGAGCAGGCCGCGGTTGACGGCGGCGCGCTGATCGCCGGCGATGGCGACGACGCGGCCGTCCTTGACGCCGACCATGACATGACAGCCGGTGCCGCAGAACCGGCAGGGCGCCTTGTCCCAGGTCACGCCATCGATGGCGGGGGGGTCTTCGAGCACGGGCAGGGCCGTGGCGCCGGGGTCGGCGTGGGCGGCGTCCCGGCCGAGCATCGTCGCGGTGGCGGCGGCGACAGCGGCGGACTTGATGAAGTCGCGGCGGTCCAGGCTCATGCCGCGGGCTCCCGCCCGGCACAGGTGGCCAGCGGCCGGGGCATGTCAAGGGTGAGGCTGACGGGCATCGGGCTTGGCTCCAGTGGGTCGGCGGTGGCAGAGGAAGCAAATAAAGGACCAAAGCGCCGGGTACTCCGGTTTGTCGAGCGGTCATCTGCTCGCGGTGGTGGGTGATGTGGCGGATGTTGCTGTTAAGACACTTTGATTTATTGGCTTATGGGGATGCTCGGAGGGCCGTCGCCTGGGTCGGGGGGGCGAGGCGCAGACGGGGCATGCGTTTTGCACCTGTAGAGGCACCGGGGGCGTGCTGGCGACAGTGAGGGCTGGGCCCGGCCGGCGCAGGGCCTCGATTCCGAGAATCGAGAAAAAAGGCGTTCCCATATTCGGGAGTTTCAGGTATTCTTTTCTCATGAGCGTTGCCGGCAAGACCATCCTCCTCGTCGACGATGAGCAGGTGCTGCGCGAGTCGCTCGCGGAGCTGCTCGTCGACGAGGGGGCCGAGCCCGTCCAGGCCGAGGACGGCGCCGCGGCCCACCAACTGCTGCTGGAGCGCAACGTCGACCTCGTGCTGACCGACGTGCGCATGCCGCAGGTCGACGGCCTGACGCTGCTGGGGCATCTTCAGAAGCTGGCGCCCGAGACGCCGGCGATCGTGCTGACGGCCTACGGCACCGTGACCAGCGCGGTCGAGGCGATGCGGCTGGGCGCGTTCGACTACCTGCTCAAACCGGTGGACTTCGACGACGTGCTGATCAAGGTCCAGCGGGCGCTGCAGGTCGGCGAGATGAGGCAGGATTACCGCCTGCTGACCGAGCAGATCGCCAGCGCGTGCACGTTTCATGAGCTGATCGGCGACGCCCCACCCATGCAACGGCTTTTCGAGATCGTGCGCAAGCTTGCGGCCGTCAAGTCCAGCGTGCTGATCGTCGGTGAGTCGGGCACGGGCAAGGAGCTGTTCGCGCGCGCGATCCACTACAACGGCGCGACGCGCAGCAAGCCTTTCGTGGCGGTGAACTGCGGGGCGATTCCCGACTCGCTGATCGAGTCGGAGCTGTTCGGCCATCGGCGCGGGGCGTTCACGGGCGCGGTGCGGGACAAGGTGGGCTACTTCGAGGCGGCGCATGGTGGGACGCTGTTCCTGGACGAGATCTCGACGCTGCCGCTGAACGTGCAGAGCTCGCTGCTGCGGACGCTGGAGGAGCGTGTGGTGGTGCCGGTGGGCGACACGAAGCCGCGGCCGGTGGACTTGCGGATCGTGGCGGCGAGCAACCGGGATCTGGACCAGATGGTCGCGGCGGGCGAGTTCCGGGAGGACCTGCTGTATCGGCTGAACGTGGTGAAGCTGGAGCTGCCGCCGCTGCGCGAGCGTCGCGAGGACATTGCGGCGCTGGTGCATCATTTCATCGGCAAGTACGCGCGGCAGATGAACAAGCCCGTCGAGGGGGCGACCAACGGGGCGATGCGGGCGCTGCTGGATCA
>SLDI01000187.1:0-8723 GCA_007125385.1 Phycisphaeraceae bacterium
GGCCTGGTCGTGATAGTCGGCTCCACGACCCTGGGTATAGGAAGCACGCACGCTGCGAATCTTTGTGCTGGCCATGGGGCACCCTGGTCCGTTACAGGCGGTTGCGTCGTTGCATCGGTCGCGCTGGGCTCGTCTGCGGAATGGGGCCCCAATGTAGCAAAGCCATGCGGATTGTGGCCAGCGGATCGGCGCGACCGTCGTTGAGCCGGGCGTTCGGGTGGGCCGCGAGCAGGGCTTCTCAGAGAGGTTCTCATGGCCGCGGCCCGGTTGGCGGCCGGATTCGCTACAATCGCGAGTGCAACCGGCGGGCCATTGCAAAGACCAAGGAGGCAACCATGCTTCGACCGATGATCGTGGGTTTCGTATTCGCCGCAATCGTGGCCGTCTCGCCGGCGTCCGCGGAGACGATCCGTGCGCTGGAGCCGTCGAGCGAGCCGATTCATGTTCGGGTGTTGTTCAAGGATCGGCCGGCGCACGAGGCGGTGATCGCGTGGACGACGACGGCCGAGGGCGAGGCGCATCACGTGTACGTGGACACGCAGCCGCGTGAGGGAGACCTGGAGGCATACGGGGAGCGTCTGCCGAGCATTCACAGCCAGCCCTACTCGCTGCGCGCCGACGAGGAGGAGGCGGGCATGCATGCGTGGACCCACAACGTGTTTCTCGGCGACCTGGAGCCGGCGACGCGCTACTACGTGACGGTGGTTTCTGACGGCGAGGCCTCGGAGGAGTACTACTTCAAGACGGCGCCGGATGATGATCGGCCCGTGCGCGTGGTGGCCGTGGGCGACTCACGCACGCCCGCGGCGGGTCGAACGCACCCGGACAATGAGCGGCGGCAGGTCAACGCGCTGATGGCGCGGCTCGTGGAAGAGCACCCGGACATCGTGGCCATGATCCACGGGGCGGACTACACCAACCGGGCGTACTGGTCGCAGCTCTACTGGTGGCTGACGGATCACGCCGAGACAAGCACGACCTCGGACAACCGTCTGCTGCCGATCATCGCGTCGCGCGGCAACCATGACCTGGACGTGGGGTTCGAGGAGATGTTCTGGTGGCCCGATCGGCGGAACGACTACTACTACACGACGCATCTGAACAGCGAAGCGGCGATCATCACGCTCAACAGCGAGATCAGCCGCGGCGGCGACCAGCGCGACTGGCTGGAGGAGCAGCTCGCCGAGCTGCGCCCCGAGAAGCGGTGGCTGCTGGCGATGTACCACCGGCCGGCGTACCCGAGCGTGCGGGACTACGGCAGCGGCTCGGCGCAGCGGCGGGCGTGGGTGCCGCTGTTCGAGCAGTACGGGCTGGACGCGGCCTACGAGTCGCACGACCACGCGCTGAAGCGTACGTACCCGATCTTCGACGGGCAGATCGATCACCAGCGCGGTGTGGTCTACTTCGGCGACGGCGGGGCCGGCGTGCCGCAGCGCCATCCTGACCCCGACCGGTGGTATCTGGAGGTGACCGGCCGGCACCACCACACGCACCTGATCAGCTTCCACAGCGACCGGCTGCACGTGCAGGCGATCAACATCGACGACGAGGTGGTCGACGAGTTCACGCTCAGCCCGCGCGGCGTGCAGTCGCCGTACACCGGCCTGGAGCGCGCCGGGGCGTTCATCGGCCACCTGGCGGCGATGCTCGATGATCGCGAGGGCACCGAGGCCGCCGTTCGCGACCTGGTCGTGCGCCTGCTGCGTGAATACCTGGCCCAGTACGAACCCGACGAGCCGGACACCCGCGAAGCGTTCATGGAGGTGGTGCGCGACATTTATGAGAACACCGGTGCCGCGGACGCGGAACGGCGCGTCGCGTATCAGTTGCTTCTGCTGCACGCGGACTGGGCGGCCGGCGAGCATCTGCGCCTGCTGGAGGCCGGCCGCAACGACGAGAGCGACGCGATCCGCGCGCTGACCACCGCCCTTGAAACGGTGGGCCTGGACTCGGAGCCCGGCAAGGCGATGATGATGGACCTTGGCCGCGGCGACGGGGTGGCGGAACGGCTCGAACAGGCGTTCGCCGCGGTGCGCGACGAGCCCGAACTCCACCTGCCGGTGGGCCTGGATGATGAGTCGCTCGTCGAGGTCGATGCCTTCCGCCTGCCTGCCGAGGGTTGGCTGTTCCGGCGCGACCCGAGCCGGGTGGGGTACTTCGATCGCTGGCACGAGGCCGAGCCTGACGACACCTGGAAGCCCTTTGCGATCGAGACGGCGTGGGGCAATCTGCTGGATGAGAACTACATCGGAGCCGGGTGGTATCGCCGCGTCGTGGAGTTTCCCGAGATCGACGATGATCGCGACAAGCTCACGCTGCACTTCCAGGGGGTCGACCACGCCGGCTGGGTGTGGATCGATGGTGAGTACGTTGGGCAGCAGAACATCGGCTCCGTCGGGTGGAACCAGCCCTTCGAGCTGGACGTCACGGATCACATCACGCCGGGCGAGCGTCACGAGATCGTGATTCGGGTGATGAACACGGCCCACGCCGGCGGCGTCTGGGAGCCGGTGCATCTGCGGGTGTACCAGAGGCAGGCGCGATGAGCGACGTGTCGGCGGCAGCGTCCGTGGCCGAGGCGTCTGGCCCGTCGCCTGCGCCGCCGCTGCCGCGCGGCGTGACGGTGGCGTCGTGGCTGCTGCGCGTGGCGGTGCTGGCGCATGCGGTGGCGCTGTTCGCGATGGTCTTTTCGGCGCGGCAGACGCAGTTCGGCAACTACCTGTTCCTGGAGCTGCTGGCGGGCCGGGACGACCCGCACACCACGGCGGTGCTGATCGAGCGGGTTACGGTGTCGCTGTATCTGGCGGCGGGGGTGCTGACGCTGCTGAAGCCGCTGTGGCCGGTGCTGCTGCTGATGGCGGGCTACGCGTTGGCCGAGGCGGCGGCCGGGTGGCACAACGCGGGGTACCGCTACAGTGAATGGACGATCCCGTCGCATGCGCTGCGCTTCGGCGCGCCGCTGGTGCTGCTGTGCCTCGTGCTGCTGCCGCGCGTCACGTGGCTGCGGCCGTGGACGGCGACGGCGGCGGCGAGCCTGCTGCGTGTGCTGGTGGCCACGGTCTTCTTCGCCCACGGCTACCAGGCGCTGCTGGCCAGCCCGCGGTTCATCGACCTGATCATCGGCAGCTTCGCGAGCGTGCTGGACGTGCGCGTCAGCGAGGCGGCGGCAGTGAGCATGCTGCACGTGATCGCGATCGTGGACTTCTGCGTGGCGGCGGCGGTGCTGATCTACCCCCGGCCGCTGCTGGTGCCGCGGTGGCTGTGGGCGTCGCCGTGCCGGGTGTGCGCGATCCGGCGGGTGATCGTGCCGGCGCTGTGCCTGTGGCTGGCGCTGTGGGGGCTGGTGACGGCCGCGTCGCGCATGACGTCGCTGGGGTATCCCGAGGCGATGTCGGAGTACTTTGAGGTTCTGGTTCGTACGAGCCACGTGCTGGGCCCGCTGGCGTTGTGGTGGCTGTTCAGCGCGACGTACGAGGGGCGGAGCTGCGTGGCCATGCGCGGCGATGATGCGGCCGAGCCGGCGCCGCGCGCCGCGGCCGAGGCACGACCACCCGCCTCGCCCGTGACGGATGCCGTCGAGCCATGATGCGTCCGCGCCTGATTACCCTGCTCGTGGCCCTGCTGGGCATCGCCAGCCTGGCCCAGGGCCACCCCGTGTCGTTGACGACCGCGCTGGTCAACGTCGAGCCCGGGCGCATGGTGGTGGAGCTGGAGGTGATGGCCGAGGACCTCATCTTCTATTACGAGCTCGAGCACGACGAGGAGCTCTACTTTCCGCGCGAGGCGCTCAAGGTCCGGGCCCGCGAGCACGAGGCGTTCCTGCGCGAGCATCTGCACCTGCGTGACGGCGACGGCCGACGCTTCGCGGGCCGGCTTCTGGACATCGACACCGCCGAGCTCGACGATCTGGAGCGAGGCATCCACATCGATGACCTGATGGCGTACAACATCACCTACCGCTTCGCCTACGCGCTGGACGATGAGCCGGCGTTCCTCACGGTCACGCAGGACCTCGGCGGGCCGGAGCCGCCGGTGCCCGCGGAGATGGACGTGTGGGTGTTTCAGCACGGTCTGCGCGTCGGGCCCATCGTCACGCTCAGCCATCGCACGGCTCACACGTTCGAGCTGGACTGGGAGCTGGACCCGGCCGAGATCGAGCAGGACATTGACGCGGCCCGGCAGCGCCTGGCCGAGCGGCGCGACGAGGATCTGGGCATCGCGAGCTACAGCCGCGTCTACAGCTACCTTTACATCACGGACACCGAGGTGCGGCACGAGCTGCTGATCCCGGCGCTGACACTGGAGCGCTGGATCGATCTGGAGCGCGGCGACGAGGCGTTCATCGACGTTGAGGAGCAGCGGCACGCGGGCGAGGCGCTTCTCGCCTGGCTCGAAGAACGCAGCGAGGTTCGCATCGATGGCGAGGCGGTCGCGCCGCGGTTGACGCGGGCGGAGTTCTTCGGTCCCGGCGTGCGCGACTTCGGCCAGCGCGCCGAGCCGCGGCGATTGAGCATCTACAACGCCCGCGCCGGCGTGATCCTGACGTACCCCGCCCCCGCCACGCCCGCGCCGCCGCGCGAGGTGGAGCTGACGTGGGAGCATTTCGACGAGCAGTTGCCTGCCCTGCGCCCGCGTGTGTACGCGTTCGAGGATGAGAGCGACGACGTGCTGCTGATGCCGCGACGCAACCGCTACCACTGGCGGCGCGACGGCGAGCGCCCGGCGATCGACCTGGCGTCGCTGCCCGCGCCAGAGCCGGCGCCGCGGCTGTCGCTGCCCGTGGTGTCGCTCGTGGCGGCCGGCGCAACGTTGGCGATGCTGGTGATCGCCGGCGTGGCGGGGCCGCGGCGTCGACGCATCTGCTTGGTGTCTGCTGCCGTGCTGCTTCTTGTGGCGGCCGTGGCGTTTCCGCATGCACGGCTTCAGACACCGCACCCGCTCAAGAGCGCGCCGGCACCGGCGGCGGACGAGGCGCGTGAAATTTTCCAGGCGCTGCATCGCAACGTCTACCGCGCCTTTGAGCAGCGCGACGAGCAGCGCAGCTACGACCTGCTCGCCCACAGCGTCGCCGGCCGGCTTCTGGAGGACCTGTACCTCGAGATCCGGCGCGGCCTGACGATGCAGGAGCAGGGCGGGGCCGTGTCGCGCGTCGATGCCGTCGAGCTGGTCGATGGTCGGCGTGAGCCCGTGGCGGGGCGGCGCCAGGGCTTCACCTACCGTTGCACGTGGACGGTTACGGGCAGCGTGGAGCACTGGGGCCACGTCCACAGCCGCACGAACCGGTACGAGGCGATCTTCCGCGTCGAGGCCGTCGACGACGGCTGGCGCATCACCGACTTTGAGCCGCTGCAAGAGCAGCGCGTGGCCGTGCGCACCCGCCTGCGGCAGTAGCGATGAACGTCCGCATCCACGAGCTGTGTTTCCACTACCCGCGGCAGGGCTTTGGCCTGCGCGTGGCGCGGCTGGAGCTGCCCCGCGGGGCGCACGCGGCATTCGTCGGCCCCAGCGGCTCGGGCAAGAGCACGCTGCTGCGCCTGCTCGCCGGCATTCTCCTGCCCGACGCCGGCGAGCTGCGCGTCGGCGATGCGGAGCTGCCCCGCCTGAGCGAGGCAGCGCGGCGAACGTTTCGCATCCGGCACGTCGGCTTCGTCTTCCAGGACTTCAAGCTCATCGAGCACCTGAGCGTGCGCGAGAACATCCGCCTGCCCTATCGCCTGCACCACGCGCTGACCTGGAACAAGGCGACGGGGCAGCGGCTTGGCGAGCTTGCCGGGGCCCTGGGCATCGGCGAGAAGCTCGACGCTCCCGTCACCGCGCTGTCGCACGGCGAGATGCAGCGGGTGGCGACGTGTCGGGCGCTGCTGCCGCGGCCGAGCCTGCTGCTGGCGGACGAGCCGACGGGCAATCTCGACCCGGCGTCGAAGCGCGCGAGCCTGGAGCTGCTGCGCGAGCAGGCGCGGCAGGGGGTCGCCACGCTCATTCTGGTGACCCACGACCACGACCTGCTCGCCGGGTTCGACCCGGTGATCGACTTCGCCACGTTTCACGGGACCGCGACGTGATCCGGGACACGCTCATCCTCGCCTGGCACGCGATCGCCTGGCACCGCGCCCGGACGATCATCCTCGCGCTGTGCCTGGCGGTGGCGCTGGGGCTGCCCATGAGCGTCCATGGGCTGGTGGGAATGCTCGAGCGGCAGATGCTCGCCCGCGCCGAGGCCACGCCGCTGGTGATCGGCGCCCCCGGCAGCCGGTTCGACCTGGTCCTGCACGCGCTCAGCTTCCGAACGCAACCGCCGGCCACGTTCGCCCAGGCGGAGCGCTTCGCGCTGGACGAGGCGGGCCACGGGCTGGTCATCCCGCTGTTCGTGCGCTACGAGGCACGCGGCCACCCCGTCGTCGGCACGACGCTGGACTACCTCGAATTCCGCGGCCTGCACGTGGCGCGCGGCAAGCCGATGACCATCCTGGGCGATGCCGTGGTCGGCGCGGGCGTCGCCGAGCGGCTCGCGCTCGAGCCCGGCGATCGCCTGGCCTCGGATCCCGAGAACGTCTTTGACCTCGGCGGCTCGTACCCCTTGAACATGCGCCTCACCGGCGTCCTGGCGCCCTGCCGCTGCCCCGACGACGACGCCGTGTTTGTCGACCTCAGGACCGCCTGGATCATCGAGGGCATCGGCCACGGCCACGACGACCTGGTCGACGCCGACGACGACACGCTGCTTGAGCGCGACGAGCAGGGCATCGTCGCCAGCGCGGCGATCGAGATGCACACGACGATCACTCCGGAAAACCTGCACACGTTTCACTTCCACGGCGACCCGGCCGACCGCCCGCTGACGGCGCTGATCGCCGTGCCCGAGGATGACCGCGCCCGGGCGATGCTCCTGGCGCGTTACGTCGGCGACGATGCGGCGCACCAGGCGTTGCGGCCCACGGCCGTCGTCGAGGAGCTGCTGGGCATGATCGTCCAGCTTCGCCGATTCTTCGACGTCCACCACGCGCTGCTGCTGGGGGTGACGGGCCTTTTCATGGGACTGGTCGTCGCGCTGTCGCTGCGCCTGCGCCGCGATGAGCTGCGCACGATGCATTGGCTTGGTGCCGCCCGGGCGCGGATCGCCATGATCCACGTCGCGGAGCTGGCGATGGTGCTGGCGCTGAGCGCGGGGTTGGCGCTGGCGGGGACGTGGCTGATCCTGATGATGGGCCGACACTGGTTGATGGGATTGATTGCGGGAGGGTAGCGCCAAGCAAGATTCGCCACGGGATTGCGAGAGTACCAAGGAGTCACCCATGCCACTGTCACACACGCTCACGATGCTCATGCTGCTCACTGCGCTGGCCCTGCCCGGCTGCGACCGTGCAGACGACGCGGCGGGCGACCCGGGTGACGCGTTCACCGTCTACGTCGTGAACCATCCCCTTCGATACATGGCCGAGCGCATCGCCGGCGAGGTGGCCCAGGTGCACCTGCCCCTGCCCGCCGGCGAGCACCCGCGCTACTGGCAGCCGGACCCCACCACGATCCATCGCTACCAGCAGGCGGATCTGATCCTGCTCAACGGCGCCACCTACGCGCGATGGATCGGCCGGGCGTCGCTGCCGTCACGCGCCATCGTCGACACGTCCGCCGGCTTCGCCGACCGTCTGCTCCGGGTCCCCGACGCGATGGTCCATTCGCACGGCGACGGCCCGCCGCACGCCCACGCCGGCCTGGCCGCGTACACCTGGCTCGATCCGGCGCTGGCGATCGAGCACGCCCGCGCCGTCCGCGATGCCCTGGCCGAGCGCCTGCCCGGGCACGCCCAAGCTTTCCAGCAGCGCTACGACCAGCTCGCCGCCGAGTTCGCCGACCTGGACGAGCAGCTTGCCGAGCTGTCCCGTCGCCACGCCGACGCACCGCTGCTCGCCGCCCGCCCGGTGTACCACTACCTGGCCCGCGCCCACGGCCTGGACATCACCCACCTGCAATGGGAGCGCGGCCACACGCCGACCGAAGGCCAGTGGGACGCGCTGGACGACATGCTTCAGGAGCGTGCCTACCACGTGTTTCTCTGTCCCGAGCCGCCGCCGGCCGAGGTCGCCCAACGCTTCGAGCGGCGCGGCCTGCGCATCGTCGTTTTCGACACCTGCGAGGCCCCCGCCGACGACGCCGATCTGCTCCAGCGATTGGGGGCCAACCTCGAGGCCCTCCGCGCCGCGCTGGACGGAGCTGACGACGTCGCTCGGTAGTCCTGCCATGGCGGATCACAGCATGGTGTTATGGACTGGTGTTGCTTGATTGGACCCCGACGGCCTGCTCTTGAGCCAGTTCTATCGCACGCGGTGGCCGTTGAGCTTGACGCAGGCGGTGTTGCGCTCGCGGTAGCGGCGTCGTGGGCGGCGAGTCGGACGTGGCATCGGCGCGGCTCCTCGTGCGAAAAGGTCAGCGGGTGACCTTTGGCTCGTGCCGCACCGTCCGAGACGGGAAACGCTAATCAGCATCTCGGCAGTGCGTTGTGTCAATGGGCCCGGGAGGATTCGAACCAACGACCTCACCCTTATGAAGCGAACAAATCGACCCGGCCGAAAGCCCAGAAGTCTTTCTAAGGGACGATTTGCCGTTGGCCTGCCTGGCAAAACTTGATCCAGCCTGAATGAGAGTCTCTACTGGTCACCATGGCCAAGGAGAATCCGATGTCAGGCAAGAAGCGTGTTCGTCACAGTCCCCAGCAGATCGTCGAA
>SLDI01000227.1:0-8718 GCA_007125385.1 Phycisphaeraceae bacterium
GTGCCAACTACACCATGTACCTCGTCACCGCCGATGAGCACGCGCCCATGACCGGCATCCGCGTCCGTGACAACCTCTGGAACGCCGACTCCTGGCAGTTCGGCTCCGTGCGCCTGGACAACATCGGCGAAGGCGAGGATTTCGACTGGGCCGGCAACCGCACGACGCTCGGCCAGGCCGTCGGCCCCGAGCCTGACCCTGACCCCGAGCCCGACCCGGACCCGCTGCCGCCGGCGACGGGGCCTGTGACCAGCACCGACGGCTGGCAGAACTTCGGGCTCGACGGCCAGCGCACCGCGCCGACGATCTTCTCTTTCGACGCCACGCCGCACGCCGAGCAGATGGACGGGCTGCTGGGCCTGTCGCAGGGGCAGGCCGGGACCTGGCCCGACCTGGCGGCGATCTTCCGGTTCGCCCCCAGCGGGCATGTCGACGTGCGCGACGGGCAGGAGTATGCGGCCGATGTCGACCTCCCTTACCGCGCCGCGGAGACGTTTCGCGTGCACATGGTCCTGGACCCGCAGACGCAGACCTACAGTGTCCATGTCGTGCCCGAGCAGGGCCCGGGCGTGCTTCTGGCCGACGGCTACGCCTTCCGCGGCGAGCGGGCCGGGACGGACATGCTTGATCACTGGGCCTTGTGGCACGGTGCCGGCAGCCTGACCATCGACAACGTCCAGATCATGCCGCACCTGCCCGGCGACATGAATCTTGACGGCGTCGTCGACACCGCGGACGTGGCGCCGTTCGTCCTGGCGTTGACGGATCGCGCGGCCTACGTCGACCAGCATGGCATCGATCCGGTGCTGGTCGGCGACATCAACGACGACGGCGTGTTCGACACCGCGGACGTGGCGGCCTTCGTGCAGTTGCTGGTGAGCGGTGACTCGCCCAGCGTGCCCGAGCCAGGGACGCTGGCGCTGCTGGGGTTGGGCGGATTGATCCTCTTGCGCCGCCGTGTAGCATGAAGGACGTGAAGGACGCCGCGGGGCCGCCGCATGGATAAGCCGAATCTCGTCTACGTGTTCGGGGATCAGTGGCGGGCCCAGGCCTGCGCCTATGCGGGCGATCCCAACGTCCGCACGCCGCACATCGACCGGCTCGCGAAAGAGAGCCTGCGGGTGACGACCGCGGTGGCGAACTGCCCGGTCTGCACGCCCTCGCGGGCCTGCCTGCTTTCGGGGCAGTATCCGTTGACCACGGGGGTCTTCCTCAACGATGTGCTTCTGGATCCGGAGCTGCCGACCCTGGGCAAGGTGTTGAAGTCGGCCGGGTATGACACGGCGTGGATCGGCAAGTGGCACCTGGACGGGCCGGCCCGCTCCGGCTGGATCCCGCCGCAGCGCCAGCACGGGTTCGATCACTGGCGTGCATTGGAATGCACGCACGACTACAACAACAGCCTCTACTACGCCGACGACGACCCGACGCCGCGGAAGTGGCCCGGCTATGACGCGATCGCGCAGACGCACGAGGCGTGCCGCTATATCCGCCAGCGAGCAGGCGCCCGGCCGTTCGCCCTGTTTCTCTCGTGGGGACCGCCCCACGACCCCTACCACACGGCACCGCAGTCGTATGGCGCGATGTACGAGCCGGACGCGCTGACACTGCGGCCGAACGTCCCCCCGGAACTGGAACGCGAGGCCCGCGCGGATCTGGCCGGCTACTACGCCCACTGCACCGCGCTGGATGAATGCCTGGGTCAGGTCATGCGAGCGCTGGACGAAGCCGGACTCGCCGACGACACGATTCTCGTCTTCACCTCCGACCATGGTGACATGCTCGGCTCGCAGGGCGAGGGGAAGAAGCAGAGGCCATGGGACGAGTCGATCCTCGTGCCGATGCTGGTGCGCTGGCCGGCGGGACTGGGACGCCGTGGCCGCGAGGTGGACACCCCGTTCGCCATCGTGGACACGATGCCGACGCTGCTGAGCCTGTGCGAGATCGACGTCCCCGCCGCCGTGGAAGGCGTGGATCACGCGGGGCACTGGCGCGGCGAGGCCGACGCCCCCACCGACGCGGCCCTGATCGCCTGCTACCATCCGTTTGCCGACTGGCATCGTGGGCAAGGCGGCCGGGAGTATCGCGGCGTGCGAACGCAGCGCTACACCTACGTGCGTTCGCTCGACGGCCCGTGGCTGCTCTACGACAACGAGCGCGACGCCTATCAACGGCGCAACCTGGTGCACGACGCCGACGCCGGGCCGGTGCGTCGTCGACTGGACACGAAGCTCGATGCGCTGCTGGCGGCGCACGGCGACGAGTTCCTGCCCGCGGCCTGTTACCTGGAGCGTTTCGGGTACGGGGTGAACGACCGAGGCGCGGTCCCGTACACGAACTAGGCCCAAAACAAGCGTGTTGCTTGCCGTCAGTCGGGGCTGGATGACGTGCAGGGGCACGGCGCAGGACCGCCGTCGGCCGGGCCAGGCCGTCGGAGCACTCGCATTGGCGTCATCCATTCACACCTCGCTTTGCTGATCACGAGCCCTCGCGGATCGGGGCCTCCTTACCCCGACTTCAACCGGCCAGCGCTCAGCAGCGCATCGGCCGACGCCACGCCTCGGCCGCACGCAGCAGCGCCGCCTGCCAACGGTTCCACGACAGCAGCCGATACACCAGCTTCCGGCCCGTCCGCACCACCTGGCACGGCAGACGCATCATCGCGTTGACGAATCGCTTGAACGCCATCCGCAACAGCTCATGCCGCTCATCACGATGCCACTCGGCCCAGCGCCCGCGCGTCACCGGCATCAACAACGCGAACCACGCCTTGAGCGTCCACGCCAGCGCGGCCATCACCATGTACGCCAGTTGCTCAACAGGTTGTCCGCCGGCATCCGCATCGCCTTGCACCCGTTCTTGAGCTGTCTACTGTGTGCACTCACTTGAAATGCCTCCGTGTGTTGGGTTGCCTATGCCGATGTTCGGCACCAAGGCAGGCATTTCAAGTGTTTTTCGTGCGCGTGGCCAGCGTGGCGGCGAGAATCACGCCTGGTTAAGGGCCAGGATTCCCCATGACCGATGCATCTCGATCTCAGCAGTTGAGGTCCCTTGGATCATGGGGACAGGAGCACCGGTGCCAAAGGTCAGATCAATGCGCGGGGAATCGTGTCGTTCCACGTCTGGCTGAACACCCGTTTGCCTCCTTCGTACGCATCGAGGGTCGCGTGCAGGACGAATTCGGTCTTCGTGCAGCCGAGGTGCGTATGCGTTTCGGTGTGCACATCCCAGCCAGCACGGGAAAACCCCCATGACGCCCGCGTTTCCCCGCTGACCGATTCAAACGCGTCACCCCTGAAGCGGTACCACTCCTCGGTTTTTCGCCACACCTTCAGATCGATCTCCTCGATCCGGTAGGCACCGTGATCGTTGATCACGTGCAATGTGGACTCCTCTCGGCCGATGTTGCGGGTGACCAGCCATTCGTACTGCTCGGGCTCGAGCATGGTCAGCTTGAGCTCGGGCGACGCGAGCGATGCTTCAAAACGGACCGGGCCCGGCACTTCGTGGCGCTGGTCGAGCCGAACCGGTATCGTCAGACGGCTCGCACCGGGATACACCGTGATCTTGACCGGCTCGGGCGGTGGCCAGGCGAGCGGCCAGTACGAAGTGGACAGCGACAGTCGCAGGGCGTGGCCCTTGTGAAAGCGCTGAGCGAGATGATTCAACTGCATCCGGATGTGGGTTCGCTGTCCGGGCACGAGCGGCTGCGGATGTTCCCGGCTGTTGCGCTGGCACAGATTCAACAAGCCATAGGTGACGCGCGTGGCCTTACCGTCTGGCCTGAGGTCGGACATTCGCACCGCCAGCATGCCGACCGGCTTGTTGGCGGCCAGCTCTACTTCCAGCACCGGTGCGCCGAGCACCTCCAGCGATTCGGTGAGCGGATCGCTGTCGAACACGAGTGAGCCGCCGTCTTCCTCGCGCTGGTCGTAAGGCATGTCGGGGCCGGCGGCGAACGAGCACCATTTGCCGGCGAACAGGCCGACGCTGAGCGGGGATTGAATCGTTCGACCGTGGCCGGGCGATTTCGGTGGCTCCTGGCCCGGGTGGAGGATGCGACCGCGCGTCAATGGCAGGACGCGGCCCTGGATGTGCGGGCTGGGCCAGTTGTCCTCGGCGACCCAACTGCCCGGGCGGCTTTCATACAGGGGCGAGGGTTCCACGCTGTCCTGCATCCAGACACGGAGCATCGGCTCGTTCATAATGCCGGTGTCTTCGCCCTTGAGCCACTGGTCCCACCAGCGCAGCGCTTCCTGGAGGAACCCGATCGCCGGCCCCGGCGTGCCCAGGTGCGGGTAGATGTGGCTCCAGGGGCCGATGATGCCCAGCCGGGGCACGTTCAGGTTGGCCAGCATGCGGAACACGGCATTGGAGTAGCCGTCGGCCCACCCCGAAACAGCCATCACGGGGCAGGCGATGTCGGCGTAGTCCTCGCAGATCGACCCGTGCTTCCAGTAGTCGTCGCGGTGCTGGTGTCGCAGCCAGGCATCCAGCCACAGGCCGCTGTGAGCCAGGCGTTGGAACCACATCTCGCGCCAGCACTCGCCGACAACGCGGGGGTCCGGCGGCAACGAGTTGTAGGCGAACATCGTCGAGGCCCACGACAGGTTGTCGCTGAGCAGGCACCCGCCCATGTAGTGCACATCATCGGCGTAACGGTCGTCGCTGGAACAGGCGCTGATGATGGCCTTGAGTTGGGCGGGTCGGCGGGCGGCGAGTTGCAGGCCGTTGAATCCACCCCACGAGATGCCGATCATCCCCACGTCACCCGTGCACCAGGGCTGCTGGTCGAGCCAGTGCAGGATGTCCTCTCCGTCGTCCAATTCCTGAGGCAGATATTCATCCTGCAGAACGCCTTCGGAGTCGCCGCTGCCGCGCAGGTCGACGCGCACGCAGGCATAGCCGTGCGAGGCGAAATAGGGGTACATGCGCGTGTCGCGGGCGCGCTTGAGGTCGCGCTTGCGGTAGGGGATGTATTCCAGGATCGCCGGTACAGGCGTGCGGTCCGCTTCCTCGGGCATCCAGATCCGGGCGCTCAGGCGTGTGCCGTCCCGCATCGGGATCCAGGTGTGCTCGGTGTCCAACACTGCACGTGGAGGCGAACGCAGTGAATCCACCGCCCCCAGATCGCTGTTCGACCACTGGCCTTCGCGGGGAGTCTGCGTGTTCATGGGCGGCTCCCATCCCGGCTGATCGTCAGGGTTCGACCGGGCCGATTTTACCTCGAGCTTCGATGGTGAGGAACCGGCGACCTCCCTCGAACCGCCACGTGTCGATCCATGCCCGGGTTCGCGGCGTCATGGTGCTTGCAGTGACGCTTCCTCGGGCAATCGAACGCCGAATAGAAGTTTCGTACGAACCTCGATGCTCGCTGCAAGTGCTTCGCCCAGCTCCAGGGCCCGCATGGAAGCATTCCAACTGTCGCGCGTGAGGTATGCCCGGGCCAGTTCCGGCTTGCCGGCGTCGTAGAGAATGCTGGCCGTGGCTGTTACTTCCGCGTGCTCGTCCAGGAGGTGTGCTTCGAGCGCCTCCAGGGCCTCGGTCACCTCGGGCATGAACTTGTCCTCGTGCTCGGCAACGAGGTAGTACAGCCGCTTGAACACGCGAAACGCATAGCGCGTGGATTCGACGCCTCGCTGTCCAGGATCCTGGAACGACGCCGCCTCGTTGTGCGTCAGGTAACGGTGGCGCATGTACTCCGGCGGGATCTCTTGCACGCCGAGGCGGTAGGGAATGAACGGCGCGCTGACCGGTGTGGTCGCGGCGGCCCAGAGCGTGGCCAGTTCGGGGTGCTCAAGGTCCCGGTGCAGGCTGACCACGTGACCGTAGCCGGACCGGTCGTCGGCCGCCTCGGGATTCCGCACGATGCTCATCATGTCGCGCAGCGTGATGTCAGGTGCCCGCTCCCGCAGGCGGTTCTCAAAACGCTCGGTCAGTTCGCTTCGGCCTTGCCCATTGCCGTAGACGGCATTGACGTTGAACGGCTCGCCGGCCTCGGCGTCATACCAGCCCTGCTCGATGGCGAAGTCGATCAGGTTGGCCGAACCCATGAAGTCGGGGTGGTCCTCGTAATCCAGGGGGATCTCAAGGATGTAGCCCGGATAGGAGACACGCACCTCGTCCGGCCCCAGTCGCTGGGCCACCCACAGCCCCTGGCCACCGGCGAACTGAATCAGCACCCAGCCTTCCTCGCTGTCGGCAAACAGGTGCGAGTTGCCGCCGTAGGTCGCGTAGCCGTATTCGTCGACCAGCTCGCCCACGATCTCGACGGCATGCCGGGCACTCTCGGCCCGCTCCATGACGATCCGCGACAGATCGCTGTAGCTCAGGCCGCGCTGCGGCTCGGGTGTCATCTGCCGCAGCTCCTCCCGCGACGGCGACCAGACATCCCGGGCGGCCACGAGCTTCTCGTTCAAGCCCCCGTTGGTCAGCGGCGGCGGAAAGCCGGCAAACTCGGAATAGAACGTGCCAATGAAGCGGTACGTCCGGCTGGCCTGCGGAATCTCGAAGCGCTCACCCGGATACCGTGCTTGCTCCGTCGCGCCCACCACGATGGTCGCGTCGGGCGCGTGCTCCCTGGCGGGCACGAGTTCCAGCCAGTGGCTGGAGGGCTCATCGCCGTAGCCGCCAAGCATCACGCTGCCGTCGGCCGTCAGGTCACGTCCCACGTAATAGGCAACGCTCGCGACGGCAGGCAGGCAGGGAGGACCAAACGCCGCCACGGTCACGAACAGTACCGCAGCCAGCCCGTGCGGACGCCCCGGTGGGCGAACAGCGGCGAATCCGCCATCGTTTCGCCTTGTCCGGGGACGGGCAGAAGCAAACGAGCCAGGTGTCGTGCCGCCGAGGTTCATGGCATCCTTCCTTTCACATTTCGGGCTCTGTCGCCCATCGTTTCGCGTGACGCCTCGCCGCCGTGGTGCCGAAGCAACCCGCGTTGCCATGGGCCGCGAGCGACGCGGACGGCCCGCGCCGCGTCCGGTCCGTTCACGCTGCCGGCTCGAACTCGAACGGAAGCAAGGCCAATGCGTCGTCATAACGATCCAACACATCCACGCGGTCGCGCCCGCCGATGCTCAGCTCCGCCAGGGCATAGCTGTAGCTGTCCTGGTTGGGAAGGTCTCGCAGGTCCTGACCCGCCGTCACGTGGATCTTCACTTGCGTGCATGGTTGGCGCTTCTTCAGGTTCGCCAGATCCGCCTCGCTCGGCGTCCGTACCACACGGGCGGGTTCATAATGGCGCAGGAACATATGGCCTGCCACGCTCCATTGGCCGTGCCGCGCCATCGGCTTGGGCTTGCAACCGAGCGCCAGGTCCACCAGGATGGCGAAGTTCGACACACCGTTGACTTTGTGAAACAGATCCGCGTGCGACTGCGAGACGCGGGGATTGATCTCCAGAAGCCAGACCTGGTCGCTTGCCTGCTCGTAAAAGAACTCCGCGTTGAACGGCGCATTGTCGTAGCCGAGCTGCTGCAGAACGCTGCGCGTCGCGTCCATCATCCGATGCTGGATCTCCAACGGTATCATCGACGGGTACTCATAGCGGGAGAAGGAGGAGCTGTCGGCTTCGTTCACGCTGTCGACCACGCCGTAGGTCACCACCTGACCATCGTGAACGTAGCCTTCCAACGTGCACTGGGCCCCGCCGATCGGCGATTCGGCGATGAACGTCTCGCGCATCTCCGCCAGTTCGGTCGGCATCCCGTAGTTCGTCATGATCCGCCGGAAGGGGCCGGTAAGTTGCTCTGATTGCTCCCGGCTGGCATGCAGCACCTCGCGGAGCTGGCGTTCGTCGTGAATCAGGAATGCAAGATAGGACCGGAAGGACTTGATGGGCTTGATCCAGAATGGCGGGATCAGGTCGAGCTTGTCGAAGGCGTCGTCATCGAACGGATCGAAGGCCTGGAAGGCGGGGATGTTGCCGGGGATCACTTTCTGCTGCTCGAGCCGGCTCCAGTACTTGTGCTCGCATTTCAGAACGCTTTCCAGGCTCGGACCGGGCAGGCTGAACCGCTGCGCCAGAATCGCGGACAATGTTGTGCCCGGAAAGTCATAGAAGCTGCCAACCCCGTGCGGGCCGCCGTCAACCGCCTCCATCCGGCGCGCCGCGGTGGCCAGCAGCGCCTCGATGTCGAAATGGTCCACCTCGCGTATCTCCGCGAAATCGAGCGCCGGAGAAAACCGGCACCGCTTGGCTTGGGGGAGCATCGCCAGCATCGCCCGGTTGATCTCATCCAGGCCGACGATGAACACGTTGTGAGCCGCCATGAGCTTATTCCCACACTTCGTCCGAACGACGATGGCGAGGCCCATTCCCCGCCAGCGCGGCTACGACCACGACACGCGCGCCATCAGATGGTATGAACCCCGACTCGACCACGGCAATCCACGACGATGGAACGCGTGTGAACGGCGGGCTCAACCTCAACGGCGCGATGTTCGGCCTGGGCGGCGAGCCGGTGCCGGCCTGCGTCCAGGCCCACGCCCTGCACCGGCTGTGGGAACGCCTGGAGCTGGACCACCTGCGGTACATCGCCAACGTGACGATCCGCCAGGCCTGCCAGCGGGGCAGTGTCGTGCAGCGCGATGGCGACACGTGCTGGCTGGTCATTGAGGGGCCGGAGGGCGCCCGCGCAAGCGGGCTCGGCCCTGCATGGATGGATGCCATGCAGGCCCGAGCCGCCAGAATCGACCCAGATGGACCCAAGGCTA
>SLDI01000253.1:0-8677 GCA_007125385.1 Phycisphaeraceae bacterium
AGGATAATCCTCGGCCATGAACGGCGACACTACGGGTTGGGGAAGGTGCAGTCAAGTAAATACCCCTATTCCGAAAAAAACAGCCGCAGGCATTACACCTGCGGCCGTCGGGAGGGTTGGCTTGTTCACGGCCCCGACGGAGCCCGGGTGGGCACCGAGAGGCCCGGGGATTACTGGAGGTAGTCCGACTCGAGCGTGTGGCGGATCTTCTCCAGGGCCTTGTTCTGGATCTGCCGGACACGCTCCTTGGTCACGCCGATGATGCGCCCGACCTGCTCCAGGGTCAGGGGGTTGTCCTGGGCCTGGGCCTTGTTGATGGCGAAGCGGTGCTGGATGACCTCCTGCTCGATGTCGGAGAGGTCGGCCCGGTTCTGGTGGATGATGCTGCGCAGCTCGTCGACGCAGTCGTCCTCGTGCTCGTCGCGCTTCTGCTCCATGTAGTTGGACTTCTCGAGCTTGGGGTCGAAGTCGGTGGGGAACATCTGGCGGTACTTGCTGAGCTTGACGCCGCTGCGGGAAAAGGCCTTGAGGATGGCCCGGCAGGCGTAGGTGGAGAACTTGAAGCCCCGGGCGACGTCGAACTTGTCGACCGCTCGCAAGAGGGCCATGTTCCCCTCGCTGACGAGGTCGGCGAAGTCGACCTCGCTCATGCGCGTGCGCTTGGCCATCGCCAGGACCAGCGCCAGGTTGGTCTGGGCGATCTGGTCGCGGTAGGCCTCGGCCCGGGCGTGCCAGGCGAGCGTGTCCCGCGCCTGGCCGGGGTCGATCGGGTCCTGCTCGGCGAGCTCGGCCCGGCCGCCGGCGACGCGGAAGCGGCAGTAGTTGAACTGCAGGAACAGCGCCCGCTCCTGCTTGGCGGTCAGCAGCACCGTCCCGACGTTCCGCTGGCTGCGCACCTCCGTCAGGTTGTCCATGACCGGGTGGTACCAACTGGTGTCCGGCTTCTGGATCTCGGGCGCCTCGTCGAAGATCTGGCGTTCGGCGTCGGCGCGGGGCAGATCGAAGAGCTCATTGTGAATATAGTCATACTTGTCCTCGAGCAGCCGCTTGAGGACCCCCTGGTCGCGCAGGCTCAGCGGGCGCTTGGACTTGGCCTGCTTGACGCGCTGGTGGCGCCGGGCCTGCTCGAGCGGGGAATGGGTTTGGGTCATGTGCTGCGTCATAGCGGGTGCCTCTTGTTAAGGCTTCATGCGGTTGCGCTTACCGGTGCTGCCGGCTCGCGGCCGGCGGGGTGATTGGTCTGGGGCCCCTGTTGGGGTCTGGGATTGGGGCAAACGCCGTTCATTCATACGCCACGAACACCCGGACGGTTCCCGGTTTCTGGAGCCATTCCATGCTCGCCGCCTGCGCACCGCGGAAGACGGTGCAAACCACGTGCCCGCTGAAGAGGCTGGGGCGGGCGGGTTCTCCCACAGGCCGCGAAGGGCAAGAGGTAGAAGCATCCGGCCGCGGCCTCGGCCTCGGCGCTGCCGGCGATCTGCGCAGCAACCCGGGCGCCGCATCATCTTGACGCTCCCGGTGGCGCGGCCTAGACTCGGCGCGCCGTCGGCTGGGGGATCGCAAAGGCACGACACCGTCGGCGGGATCACAGGCGCAACTCAGGCCCGTGGCCAAGGCCCGCGGGCCCAGGAAGGAGACCCCTCATGGCATTCACGCTCCCCGACCTGCCCTACCCCACCAACGCCCTGGAGCCGGCCATCGACGCCAGGACGATGGAGATCCACCACGGCAAGCACCACGGCACGTACGTCAGCAAGCTCAACGATGCTCTCGCCGGCACCGACTGGCTGGAGAAGCCCATCGACGAGGTGCTGCGCAACCTCAGCCAGATCCCCGACGCCAAGCGCACGGCCGTGCGCAACAACGGCGGGGGGCACTACAACCATGCGCTGTTCTGGCCGCTGCTCGCCCCCCCGGGCAAGGGCGGCGGCGGCAGCCCCGGCGGCGAGCTCGCCCAGGCCATCGACAGCGACCTGGGCGGGTTCGACAAGCTCAAGGAGCAGTTCACCGCCGCCGCCATCGGGCGCTTCGGCTCGGGCTGGGCGTGGCTGTGCGTCGCTGACGGCAAGCTCAACGTCTGCTCCACCGCCAACCAGGACAACCCCATCATGGCCGGCATCGGCGACGCGGCCGGGTGCGGGGGCGAGCCCGTGCTGGGCCTGGACGTCTGGGAGCACGCCTACTACCTCAACTACCAGAACCGCCGGCCGGACTACGTCGAGGCGTTCTGGTCCGTCGTCAACTGGGAGCAGGCCGAGAAGAACTACGCGGCGGCCAAGAGCCTGGCGGGCAGCCGACGCTGAGACCCTCTTGAGCCACGCGGCGACGCCGTGCGCCACGGGTGCGCGCGTGGGTCGTAGGGTGGGTAGAGCGAAGCGAAACCGACCGTGTTGGCCGGAGATCCACGACGTTTGCGGTGGGTGTCGCTGCGCTCTACCCACCCTACACCCACCCTACACCCACCCTGCATCAACGTGTCGTAAGGGCGGTGTGGCCCTCGTTGCGCGCGGTTGAGGCCGGGGCTCAGACTTCGAGCGTGTCGGGGCTCAGGGCGTCTTGGCCGAAGACGACGGGGAAGGTGGCGTCGCGCCTGGTGTCGCGGGTGGCGGCGGGCATGTAGCAGACGCTGAAGGCGCGGCGGGCGACGCCGGAGCGGTTGACGTCCGAGGCGTGCAGAAGCCAGTTGTGCATGAGCATCGCCTGGCCGGGCTCGAGCTCGAGGTGGACGATGCGGTCGGGCTGGACGTGGCGGTCGACGTGCTCGTCGTTGAGGAAGCCGGAGCTGTGCTCGGGGTTGACGAGCCCGAGCTTGTGGCTGCCGGGGATGACCTGGACGCAGCCGTTGGCGACGGTGGCGGGGTCGAGGGCGGTCCAGACGGTGATCTCGGGGTCACGGTCGAGGGCCGACCATCGGTCCTGGTGCCAGGGCAGGAAGGTGCCCTTGTTGGCGGGCTTGTTCATGAACATGGCGCGGAAGATGGAGATGTCGGTGTCCGGGCCGTGGACGCGGGCGCAGATGTCGCGGAACAGGGGCTTCTGGATGTAGGCGAGGAAGAGCGGGTCGTTTTCGAGGTCCTGGATCTTGCGGTAGCCGAGGGTGGCGCCCTTGTGGCCGCGGCTCTGCTCGGGTGCGTTGGCGTAGTCGCCGTCGGCGCTGTCGAGCTGCATGAGCAGTTGGTCGTACCGGGCCCTGGCCTGGCCGAGCATGATGTCGTCGATGCGGCGTTGCAGGTCGGCCAGCTCGGTGTCGGTCAGGGTGCGGCCGAGGTGGACGTAGCCATCGCGCTGGTAGTCGCTCCACTGCTGTTCGGTCAGGGTGTCGGGCATGGCGGGGCTCCTGTCCTGGCTCTGGCGATGTTACCGGCCGGGGCCCGAGGGAGGAAGGGGCCCCTGCCGGGGCAGCTCCGGCCCCCGGTTCCCGCCCCCCCGATGTCGCCGGCGATGTTGCGTTGGGGTCAAAGCTCGGGTATGACGGGGCTTGGCCGGTGGATCGCCGGCCAAGGGAGCGAGACATGAGCGAGCAGGGACCGATTCGATACGGCATCGTGGGCCTGGGCCGGGCGGGCTGGGCGATTCACATCCGCCAGCTTCGCGAGCGTGAGGACGCGCAGATCGTGGCGGTGGCGGACCCCGAGGCGGAGCGCCGCGCCGAGGCCGAGGCAGAGTTCGGCTGCGCGTGCTACGACACGATCGACGGCCTGCTGGGCGACGCGAACGTGGAGGTGGTCGTGGTGGCGACGCCGTCGCACCTGCACGCGAGGGACACCATCGCGGCGCTGCGGGCGGGCAAGGACGTGATCGTGGAGAAGCCGATCGGCCGGGACGTGGACGAAACCGACCAGATCCTTCAGGTGTGGCGGGAAACGGGCAAGCACCTGTTCGTGCACCAGAGCCGTCGCTTCAGCGGCGATTTCTGGTTCCTCAAGGAGGTGATCGAGTCCGGCCGCATCGGCGAGCTGTACCACATCCGCGGGTACATGAGCCGGTTCTCGCGGCGCAACGACTGGCAGACGCTGCGCAAGTTCGGCGGGGGGCTGCTGAACAACCATGGCTCGCACTTCCTGGACATGATCATGGCGCTGCTGGCGTCGCCGGTGCGTGACGTGTGGGGGGACTTGAAGCAGATCGCCTCGGCGGGCGACGTGGAGGACCACGTCAAGGCGCTGCTGCGCACGGTCGACGGCAAGACGGCGGACGTGGAGATTTCGATGGCCGAGAACGTGGCCTCGGAGCTGCCGACGTGGATCGTCTGCGGCACGCACGGAACGGTGACGGTGACCAAGGGCGAGGCGACGGTGCGGTGGTACGACGGGTCGAAGGTGGCGCCGCTGGAAGTGGACACGGGGCCGGCGGCGGGTCGGAGCTATGGCAACGACGACGTGCTGCCGTGGCAGGAGGAGGTGGTCGAGGCCAGGGGCAAGCGGGTGATGAGCTTCTACGACAACGTGGTGGGCGTGCTGCGGCGTGGGGAGGCGATGCACGTGACGCCGGAGTCGGTGCGCGAGCTGATGCGCGTGCTGGCGGCGGTGCGACAGGGCACGGGCTTCGAGCAGGAGGCGGTGGCGGAGGCGGGGGCGGGGCGGTGATGCAAGGAGCAGGCACAAGCACGGAGGCACGAAGCAGAGGGGAAGGCCAGGGCGTGCGACGGGTGCCACTGACAAGCGGAGTCCGCGGAGCTTGTCAGTGTCGATCAGCGTTGCGGGCACGCCGGGTCATGCGACACTGACAAGGCCGAGGACGCCCTTGTCAGTGGCACCCGCCCCCCCGCCGGCGCCGCGTATAGTGTGCGGCTGATGTATTGCGATCTGCACATGCATTCGCGGGCCTCGGACGGCACGGACGCCCCGGAGGAGCTGCCGCGGCTGGCGCGGCTTTCCGGGCTCGACGCCATCGCCCTGACGGACCACGACACGACGGCCGGGCTCGCGGCGTGCGCGGCGGCGGCGCGGGCGCACGAGCTGGCGTTCGTGCCGGGGATCGAGCTCTCGGCCTGCATCGAGGCCGGGGCGAGCGAGGCGGCGGCGGCCAGGAGCGTCGACGGGCTGGAGCTGCACCTGCTCGGTTACTTCATCGACCCGTCCAGCGACGCCCTGGCGCGGGCGCAGCGCTGGCTCGTCGAGGCGCGGGCCCGGCGGAATCCGCGCCTGGTCGAGCGGCTGAACGAGCTGGGCGTGCGCATCGATTACGACGAGGTCGTGGCGCTGGCGGGCGGGGGCATCGTGGGTCGGCCGCACGTCGCGCAGGTGATGGTCGACAAGGGCTACGTGCGCTCGCTGCACGAGGCGTTCAACCGCTACATCGGCGAGGGCGGGGCGGCATACGAGCCCAAGGCCAGGCTCAGCGCCGGCGAGGCGATCGAGGTGATCCACGCCGCGGGCGGCCAGGCGCTGCTGGCGCATCCGGTGCAGTTGAACGTGACCGATGGCGACGGCGTGGAGCTGGTGGTGCGGCTGCTGCTGGAGCTTGGCCTGGATGGGATCGAGACGCATCACAGCGACCATCTGCCACAGCACGTGCGGCAGTACGAGGCGCTGGCGCGGCGGTACGGGCTGCTGACCAGCGGCGGCAGCGACTACCACGGCTCTCACAAGGCCTGCCGGATGGGCGAGCCGCGGCTGCCGATGGCGGTGTACGAGGCGCTGGCGGAGGCGGCGGGGGCGCGGCGGGGGTGAGTGCCGATTGTCGATTGCCGATTGCCGGTTCGGCGGGGCCGGCCGGGGCAGCCGGCGGTGAGGGAGGAGGGTGTTATACTTTGGCGGGCGCGCGCCGTTGGTTGGCGCCGCGCGGGATGCGAGCACGAGACAGCGAGGGAACATGGACCCGAGGTTTCAAGCGATTGTGTCGACGATCACGGCCGAGGCGTACCGGGAGCGTCGCCGGCGCGGGGCGGTCAGGCCCCAGCCATTCGTGACCATCGCCCGTCAGGCGGGCGCCGGCGGGCACACGATCATGGAGAAGCTGGTGGCGCGGCTGCGGCAGGTCGACAAGCACGATCCGCCGTGGACGGGCTTTGACAAGGAGCTGGGGGAGCTGGTGGCCGGCGACAACGAGCTGTATCGCAACCTGGTGGACACGCTGGGCGAGCAGACGCGGTCGTGGTTTCAGGAGGTGTTCGCGGACCTGACCTCGCCGGGGCGGATGGACAGCGAGTTCGCGATCTACCGCAAGGTGGCGCAGGCGATGCGGGCGCTGGCCGAGCATGGGCGGGTGATCCTGGTGGGGCGCGGAGGCGTGTTCATCACGCGCGGCCTGTCGGGCGGGGTGCACGTGCAGCTCGTGGCGCCGGAGGAGGACCGCGTCGAGCACATGGCGCGGAAGATGGGCGTGAGCGAGAGCGAGGCGGCGGAGGAGGTGCGGCGAATCGACCGCAACCGCGAGGCGTTCTACAGGAAGTACTGGTGGAGCAGCGACGCGGGGCCGGCGAGCTTCACCGTGACCTTCAACACGGCGGTGAGCACGGACGAGCAGATCGTCGAGGCGATCCTGCCGCTGGTGCCGGGGATCGAGGGCCGGCCGATCCATGAGAAGCCGGTGGGGGTGGGGCGATGAGGGGATTGGGGTTTATCGATTCCTGATTGCCGATTTGTGTGAGCCGCCGCCCTCCGGCGGAGGCCGGGTGGGGTGCGTCTGTTGCACATGGGTCGTTGGCATCATCGAGGACGCATGGCGGCCGAAGGCCCCCTCCGCCAGCCCCTTCCGGCGGGAAGGGGCCAAGGCGTTACGCCGTGACAGCCGCCCCGCGCAGATGCCGGCGAATGCACCGCCCGGCGATGAATCGCTCGCCGCGCCGGCAGAGCCAGACGACCAGCGCGCCGATCACGACCGCGAGCGGCACCGTGGTCAGCATTTGGCCGCTGGGCGTGGTTACGAAACGGGTCCAGCCCAGCAGCAGGTGCAGCAACCCGACCACGACGGCGATGCCGCCGGCGAGGTACCCGGCGAACAGCACGTGCGCCATCGCCACCAGGCCCAGCCCTTCGCTTGCGCCGAACCACTGACACGCCCGCCGCACGGTCATCACCCAGCACGCCAGCAGCAGCGTGACCACGAGCACGCCCCCGAGCCCCGCCGACGCGCCCATCTCCTGCCCGAGCACCGGCGTCAACAGCCCGACGAAGCCCGCCCCCACCAGCCACAGCACGGTGTAGCTGACCGTGGAGAACCCCGGTGCGTGGAACCACGGCCGCGTCCACTGGCGGGTCATGAGCATCGCCACGTCGCAGCGCGCGCCGCACTCGGGGCAGTCGACGATGTAGCCATGCAGCCCGCGCAGGTTGTACCCGCACTGCGGGCACGCCAGGTCGTGCGGGATGGCGGTCACGGGCTGTGGGGCTTGCTCGGGCATGGTCCACCGCCTGTCCGTCGGGCTTCTCAGGGCGCCGCGGGCCTGTCCGACGCCCCCGCCAGCCCGGCCGCTGGCGTTCCGTCGCCGCCGGCCAGCATCGCGATCACCCGCTCCGACACCTCCACGTCCTTCACCGCCTCGCTCGCCGGCGATAGCACCGCCTCCTGGCCACGCAACGAGCCGACGAACCCCCTCGCCTGCATCGTGAACCCGTCACGCTGCTTCACGGCCGGGCTCATCTCGCCGTCGGCCTCGCTGACCACCGTCACCCGCGCCGCCCGGTTCCGCGCCAGCGGGGCCGGCAGCTCGATCCGCAACAGCGCCTTGCCGAAGCGCACCTCGATTCCCTCGTCCCAGTGCGGCACCGTGTGAGCCGTGAAGTCGAAGTACACGTGCGCATCGTCCTCGTCGCAGCTCGCCGTCACGTACGTGCTCGTGATCTGCCCCTGCCGGCGCTGCCGCACGTGCTCGAGCGTGTAGTCCCCTGCCAGGTATCGCACCAGGTTCGTCTGATGGCTGTAGTAGTTGATCCACGCAATGTGCTCGCGCCACTGCGCCTCGCTCATCCACGCCGGCGGCTGCTCGCGCATCAGAGACGACGCCGGCACCTTCTCATCCGTGCGGATCGGCGGATCGCTGTACCACTGCCACTGCCCATGCGCGCACCACGTCCGCAGCGACAGCATCGGCCCCACCTCCGAGCCGGCGCGCCACTGCGCGATCCGCTGCTTCGCCCAACGCACCGCCGGATCGAACCGCTTCATGTACCCCACCTGGTACACCACGCCCTTGCTCGCGGCCAGCTCGATCAGCTCGCGCCCCCGCTCGCTCGTCGTGGTCTGCGGCTTCTCCGTGATCACCGCCAGTCCCGCCTCGAGCACGTCCTGCACCAGCGGGGCGTTGAGCTGAAACGGCGCGATCGCCACCACCGCGTCGAGCCTGGCATCATCGAGCATCGCCCGATGATCCGGGTAGACCTTCTCGAAGCCATACGCCTCGCCCACGCGCTGCGCCAGGCCCGGCCGCTGCTCCGCCAGTGCCGCCAGCGTCACGTCCGCGAGCCCCGCGTAGCGCGAGATGTGCGCGAGCTGCCCCATATACCCCGCGCCGACAAAACCAAGCCGCACTGCCATGACGAACCTCCATGCAACCCCAGCGCCCACAACACCACCCATGTTAACGCCCGCCCTGAGTCCGCGAAGGGCGGGATCTCCGCCCCCCCCCAATGCCCCCCCCATTAGCACCATCTGGAAAGGTGGTGCTATGCTGGTACTCGGCACCAACGCCCAACATCAGCAATCAGAAATCAGCAATCAGAAATCCGAGCCCCCC
>SLDI01000309.1:0-8661 GCA_007125385.1 Phycisphaeraceae bacterium
ACCGCCCGCTGGCGGTGCAAGTGCTGGCCGACGCCCAAGTACGCCCAGCTCATCCAGCGCCTGCTCGCCAGCGGCCTCGCCGGCGACCGCGTCGTGATCATCGCCGCCCCCGGCGAACGCGAGCAGGTTCACGACCTGCTCAGCCTGCTGCCCGCCGAGCGGCGCGGCCGCGTCGTCTGGCCCACCACCAGCGTCGGGCAGATGATGGCCATCCTCAGCCGCTCACGCCTGCTCGTGTCCAATGACTCGGCCCCGCTGCACGTGGCCGTCGGCCTCGCCCGCCCCGTCGTCGCCATCTTCGGCCCGACCGACCCGGCCCACGTCGGGCCCTACGGCCGGGCCCGCAGCGTCGTCCAGCCCGCCTCCCTCCGCGCCGCCCACCGACACCACCACCCCAACCCCCGCGCCTACCGCATCCACCCCGACGACCAGAGCCTCATCGACGAGGTCACCGTCGAGCAGGTCTGGGAACGAGTTGAGGAGGAAGTGGCGCGCCAAGCCTCGACCAACCATTAAAGCGCGATCCGCCCTTGACGCCCGACCTGAGCGAGTCGGCGAGCGAAGGTCGGGATTGCCGGTTCCTGCATTCAGCATCCTGCATTCTGAATTTGTATCATCTCCCTCAGCACCCGCTTCCCGGAGCCTCTCCATGCGACGCCTCGCCGCCTGCCTCGCCCTCGCCGCCCTCGCCCTGGCCAGCGCCTCGTGCGAGCCGGCCGGCGACCGCTACCTCATGGTCACCGCCAGCCAGACCGGGGCCTACCACCCCATCGGCCAGGCCATCGCCCGCCTCGTGCACGCCGGCGACTCGGGCATCCGCATCGACGTCAGGCCCAGCGGCGGCTCGGCCGACAACGCCCGCCAGCTCGGCCGCGGCGACGCCGACTTCGCCCTGATGCAGAACGACTTCGCCGTCTTCGCCACACGCGGCGAGCAGGCCTTCGACGGCAACCCCATCGACAACATCCGCGGCGTCGCCGCCCTCTACCCCGAGCAGATCCACCTCGTCGCCCGCGCCGACGCCGGCATCCGCTCCGTCGCCGACCTGGCGGGCAAACGCGTGTCCATCGGCGACGCCGGCTCCGGCACCGAGGGCAACGCCCTGCACATCCTCGAAGCCTACGGCCTGAGCAGCGATGACCTCGGGGCACGCGAACGGCTCGACCCCTCCGTCTCCGCCGAGTACCTCCAGGACGGCCGGCTCGACGCCATGTTCTTCACCGTCGCCGTCGGCGCCGCCGCCATCCAGGAGGCCGCCAGCCAGACCGACATCGTCTTCGTGCCCATCGAAGGCTCCGAACGCGACGCCCTTATCGAGCAGTACCCCTACTACAGCCCCTCACCCATCCCCGCGGACGCCTACGGAAGCGGCACGCCCGGCGCCGACGTGCCCGGGGTCTCGGTCATGGCGTCGCTCGTCGTCCGCGCCGAGGTGCCCGACGAGGCCGTCGAAGCCGTGCTCGACGCCATCCTCGGCGACATCGACGCCTTCCGCGGCTCCCACGCCCGCCTGGCCGAGTTCAACCGCGAAAGCGCCGAGGCCAACCTCCCCATCGACATGCACCCCGCCGCCGCCGCCTGGTACAGCCGCGCCGCCCTGCGCGCCAGCCCGGCCTACGCCGGGTTCGTCGCGCCGCAAATATCCCTGACCGACGACGACGGTGAAGCCTGCACCTGCTGCCCCGATTGTCACTGAGAGCGTGTGTGGCAAGTCCTCTGGGGGTGGCACTGACAAGGCCGTCCGCGGCCTTGTCAGTGCGTCACGCCATACGACCCCGTCACCCCCATCGAGCACTGACAAGCTCCGCGGACTGCGCTTGTCAGTGCCACCCGGCGCTTCTGGACCTCCGCCGCCGACTTCTGGACCGTACGCGAACAGCTCACCCGCGCCGTCAAGACCCACCTCGACGAAGCCGGCATCGGCATCCCCTTCCCGCAGATGGACGTGCACCTGGATCGAGCCGGCGCCCTGGCCAACGCCGACGGCGCAACCTCATCGCCCGGGAGCATCGCAGGAGAATAGCGGAGATGTGCAGGAGATACATATGCACGCGGTGGGTTGCACCCGGCGAACCCCGGCCGCGTCAGGCGCCGGGACTTCCGCCCCAGCGTCCTCGTCTCGGGCCGGCCAGTAGGCCCAGCTTCGACCAAAGCCGGCCCCGGGCACGACATGCAGAACGAGCCCCGCGGCCACCGCCGTGCTTCTGCCGCCAAGTCCCTGCCCCTCCGTGACGAAAAGTTGAACGCGTGCGTACCCCGCAACCGAGCCGAGCGGGTGCCCCCGTACCCCCTTGAGCGAACGCGGGATCAACCGCCCGTCTTTGAGGCGGTAATCGGCCCCTGCATGCAGAATCTTCGCGCCCCTTCGCTGATCGCCCCGCCACAGCTCCACCAGCAGTGACTGCTCGTCCACCACCGTGATGGAAACATAATCCCCACGCGAACGCCAGTCGCCCGTGAGATATTCCCACAGACTGTCCCTGCCCGGGCCCTCGCTTCGATTGGCGAACACGCCTGCCAGATCATGCACCGAGTCCATCGCCGCAGCAGCCGGCCACGCTTGGTGGTACCTTCGGAACTCCGCATTCACGCATCCTCCCGACGGCAACATCACGAGGACGACGCCGATCGCAAGATAGACGCGCATGGGCATCAACAAACCGCCCTCGATCCGGAGGTGAGTATCTGGCCGCCCCGCCATTCTACCCAACCCTCACGGACAAGCTCCGCAGACTCCGCCTGTCCGTGCAACCCCACCAACACCTCACCGGCCGCGATACCCACCCTCAACAAGCAGCCTCTCAAAGCGCCGATCCAGCCACGGCGCCACACCGCCGCAGACGCGGGCGATGCCCACGGCGCCCTGGACGTACTCCCGGCACTTGGCCTCATCCCAGTCCAGCGGCGGATCGCTGAGCACGGACCGCACGTTCGAGTACTGGTCCGCCAGCTTGACCAGTCGCGTCTGCCTGCACCGCGAGGCCAGACGCCGGGCCTGGGCCAGCTTCCGCTGGCCAAGCGGCAGCTCCGCGGACCGGGGCGGGTCGGTCAACCCGTCGACCAGCTCGCAAACCGCCTCGCCGAACCGCTGACGGATCTCGGCCAGCGTGATGACCGTGTCCTCGACAATGTCATGCAGCCAGGCGGCAGTGACGGCCTCCACCGATCCACCTGCCTCCATGACCAGGGCCGCCACCTCCGCGAGATGCTCGACACACGGCTGCCGCGCGCGATTGGGCCGGCACATGCCGGCATGCGCCGAGCGAGCCAGCTCTTCAGCCTGGCAAATCCGCAGCAGCTCATGCTCGGAGCGGGCAGGAATCTCGATCTTGGCCATCCCATGCGTATCGTGCATGTGGTGTATGAGCTCGGTTCGGGGTTACCGCCCTGTTCCTACGGCCGCGCCTCCGGGCGGCCCCGTCACGCCGATCGGCACGGACAAGCTCCGCCAACGCCGCTTGTCCGTGGCACCCGGTCACCTTCTATCATTCTGCATTCTGCATTCTGCATTCTGCATTCTGCATTTTGACTTCTCCCTCACGGCACCACCTTGTTCAGCGGGTAGCTGAAGATCGCTGTCGCCCCGGCGCGGCGCAGCGGCGGCACCAGCTCGCGCTCCACCCGCTCGTCCACGATCACCTCGATCGCCACCCACTTCTTGTCCGCCAGGTCGTTGATCGTCGGCGAGTTGGCGGCCGGCAGCAGCGCCAGGATGTCGTCCAGCCGGTCGCGCGGCGCGTTGAGCTTCAGCCCCACCTGCGACCGCGCCCGGATCGCCCCCTGCAAGAGCACCGCCAGATCCTCCATCTTCGCCCGCTTGCCCGCGTCCGCCCACGCCGCCTTGTTGGCGATCAGCCGCGTCGTCGAGCTCAGCAGCTCGTCGATCACCCGCAGGTTGTTGGCCTTGAGCGAGGAGCCGGTCTCCGTCAGCTCCACGATCGCGTCGACCATCCTGGCCTTGACCTCCGTCGCGCCCCACGAGAACTCCACCTTCTTGACCTTGATCCCCTTGTCCTCGAAGTACTGCCGCGTCGTGTTGACCAGCTCCGTGGCCACGATCCCGCCCGCCAGGTCCTCCGGCTTGTGATAGCCCGACTCCTCCGGCACCGCCAGCACCCAGCGCGTCGGGTTGTCGGTGGCCTTGCTGTACGCCAGCTCGCACACCTCGTGCACGTCCGAGCCGTTCTCGATGATCCAGTCCTGCCCCGTGATCCCCAGGTCCACCACCCCGTCCTCGACATACCGGCTCATCTCCTGCGCCCGGAACATCACCGCCGAAAGCTGCGGATCGTCAATGCGCGGAAAGTAAGAGCGGCTTGAGACACTGATGTTGTACCCCGCCCGATCAAACAGATCGATCGTCGCGTCCTGCAGGCTCCCCTTCGGGATACCGATCCTCAACAACGGCTCACTCATCTCGACTCGCTTCCTTCTCAAGCGGGCAATAGCCACGAATGAACACGAATGAACACGGATAAAGACAAATAAGGAAGCCAGGAAACCGGGAAAAAGGCAACGGCGGGTTATCCCCTTCCGACCCCCCTCCCCCCGGGAGGGGCTGGGGAGGGTGCCTCCGACCACCTTGCGTGACCGACGCGAACCCCCGTCCTTGCCGCCAACCTTCCGGCATAACGTACACCCACGCCCCCGCCGTCCTCCTGCCTCCCCTTCCTGGTTTCCCGGCTTCCTTATTTGTCTTTATCCGTGTTCATTCGTGTTCATTCGTGGCTACTTCTTCTTCGTCGTCGATTTCTTCTTGGTCGAGCGCGAGCGCTGCGTCGAGCGGCGGGCAATCTTCTTCTTGGCCACCGTCTTCTTCTTTTTCGCGCTCTTCTTCCGCCGCGCCGCCGACCGCAGCCGGGGCATGGCCGGCTGCTCGGGCGCCGGCTCGCCGGCGGCCACGTGCGGCGGCAGCTCGTAGTCGTTCGCCCACGCCGCCAGCCGCGTCCACGTCTTCAGATCGTCGTCCGCCCGGACCTGCCGCAGCATCCACGACTCGACCTGCGCCGGGTCCGCCTGCGGCCCGACGACCCCCTCCGCGGCCAGCAGCGACACCAGCTTGCGATCGATCGGCAGCGCGTGGCCGCCGAATGCCGCCAGCATCACCTCCGCCGCCACGTAAGGCGGCACGCCCGGCAGCGTCTCGAGGTAGGTCCGCTGATCCTTCTTGCTCACCGTGGCGATCGAGTTCATCCGCACGTCGTATTCGCGCAGATACACCTCGTTCAGCGCCTCGTGCAGCCGCGCGATCCGCTCGTGCGCCAGCGGATAGTTCGCCCCCAGCACGTCCACCAGCTCATCCTCGAGCGTCACCCGCAGCTCGTTGACGTCCACCACCGATCCCATCAGGCGACCCAACGCCGCTTCGCCCAGCTCCAGCCCCGCCTCCCAGTGCATGAACGCCGCCACCAGTTGCAGCACCGGGTCACGCGCCGGCGGAGCCTCCGGCTTGTACTCGCTCCTCAAACGTCGCAGCAACGACCCCAGCTTCTTCGCGTCATGCGTTTCCTGTTTCGCCAACTCAAGCCCTCTCTACGTAATTGCCCATTGCCGTGCCCCCAAGCCGCTCGCGGCTTCACGAAGCCGACCCATCACCCCAAACCACCGCCATCACAACCGCCCCACTCACCCCTGCGACGCCTCGCCCTCTTCCCCCTCCCCCTCCGCCTCCACATCCTCCTGCTCCGGCGTCCGCTGCTTCGCCCGCTCCAGCGCCTCAAACACCTCCGCCGACTTCTTCAGCGACGCATCAAGCTTGAAGCTCAGCTCCGGCACGGTCCGCAGCGCCACCGCCTTGCGCACCAGCGACCGGATGTGACCGGCCGCGTGCTCCAGCCCGCCCAGCGTCACGCGCTCGTGCTCCTGCGGCATCACCGACACGAACACCGTCGCGTTGCGCAGATCGGGGCTGACCTTCACCTGCGTGATGCTCACCATGCCACGGATGCGCGGATCGCTCATCCGGCGCTGGATCACGTCCGCGATCACGCGCTGTAGCTGTGCGCCAACCTGGTCCGCCCGATGCGTCATAAGCCCCGCAGTCTCCGTCGAAACCCACCAAAACGCAACCCGACCTCGCGACCCCCGTCGTGACGGGGGGGCGCCACTGGCAAGGCGTCCCCGGCCTTGTCAGTGCCGCGGCTCACGCGTCCGCGTCGCCCCTTATCACTGACAAGCTCCGCGGACTCCGCTTGTCAGTGGCACCCCCTCCCCGGACAAGCCGCTAACCCCCAGCTCCTGCCCCCTGCAGTCTGCCCCCTGCCGCTCACTGCCCCGTCAGGATCTCCACGCGGTGATCGCTGAGGTAGAACCCGCGCCCGGCTCGCAGGCGATCCAGCAGCCGATCGATCACGCTCTGCGCCCGCGGTACGTCGCTGGCGGCGAGCACGATCCCCAGCACCACCAGGCCCATCACGTCCTGCCGCTCCACCTCCGCCACCGACACCTGGTGCTCGCGGTGCAGCCGGTCCTTCAGGCTCGACACCACCCGCCGCTTGTCCTTGAGCGACGTAGCCCCGTCGATCGCCAGCTCAACCTGGAGGATGCCCACGACCATTTCGAATTTCGGATTTCAAATTTCGGATTTCGACCTTACCGGGCCGTCAGCGATTCAGGCGGATTCCAAATCCGAAATCCGAAATCACTCACCCCCCCGCGCCCGACGCCTCCAGCTTCCGCCGCACTTCCACGACGTTGTAGCACTCGATCACGTCGCCAGGCTTGACATCGTCAAAGCCCGCGACCTTCACGCCGCACTCCGTGCCCGCACGCACCTCGCGCACGTCGTCCTTGACACGCTTGAGGCTCTCGACGTCCCGGTCGTCGACCACCACCGACCCGTCGCGCGTCACGCGCACCTTGCCCGTCCGCAACATCGCCCCCTCCGTCACCAGACACCCGGCGACCGTGCCCACCTTCGACACCTTGAACGTGTCGCGCACCTCCGCCTGGCCGATGCGCTCCTCGCGCCGTTCCGGCTCGAGCATCCCCTCCAGCGCATCGCGCACGTCGTTGGTCACGTCGTAGATCACCCGGTACAGCCGAATGTCCACCTTCCGCGCCTCGGCGATCTCGCGCACCGCCGGCGACGCCACCACGTGGAACCCGATCACGATCGCCTCCGACGCATCGGCCAGCAGCACGTCGCTCTCCGTGACCCCGCCCACCGCCGCGTGCAGCACACGCACGCTCACCTCGTCGTTGCCCAGCTCCTCCAGGCTCTTGCGCAAGACGTCCACCGAACCCTGCACGTCCGCCTTGAGCACCACGCGAAGCTCGCGCGTCTGACCGGCCTTGAGCTGGTCCGCGAAGTTGTCCAGCGTCACCTTCGTCTTCGACGCCAACTGCTGCTGACGCTCCGCATCCTTGTAATGTGTCGCCGCCTGCTCCGCCGCCTGCAACGTGTCCGTCGTGAAGAAGCGATCACCCGCGTCCGGCAGATCGTCCAGACCCGACAGCTCCAGCGGCGTCGCCGGCCCGGCCAGCTCGATGTTGCGACCGCGGTCGTCGGTCATGTCACGCACACGCCCGTACGCACGCCCGATCACGATGAAATCGCCCACGTGCAACTGCCCCTCCTCGACCAGCACCCGCGCCACCGAGCCCCGGCCCGGCTGCATCTCCGCCTCGATCACCGTCCCATGCGCCCGCCCGGCATAGTCCGCCTGCAGCTCCAGCAGCTCCGCCTGGTAGTCCAGGATCTCCATCAGGTCCGTCACCCCCGTGCCCTCGATCGCGCTCGTCTTGACGATCTCCGTGTCGCCGCCCCACTCCACCGGGTTCAGCCCGTGCTCGGCAAGCTGGCCGTAGATCCGCCGAATGTTCTCCTCCGTCGCCTGCGGCGCGTCGATCTTGTTCAGCGCCACGATGATCGGCACCTCCGCCGCCTTGGCGTGGTTGATCGACTCCAGCGTCTGCGGCATCACCCCGTCGTCCGCCGCCACCACCAGCACCACCAGGTCCGTGAGCTGCGCCCCACGGGCCCGGATCGCCGTGAACGCCTCGTGCCCTGGCGTGTCCAGGAACACCACCGTCTTGTCGTTGCCGTCCGTGCCCTCGATCGTCACGCGATACGCACCGATGTGCTGCGTGATGCCGCCGGCCTCGTGGGCGGCGACGTCCGACTTGCGGATCTTGTCCAGCAGCGACGTCTTGCCGTGGTCCACGTGACCCAGCACCGCGACGACCGGCGGGCGCGGCCCGGGCTCGATCGGCTCGCGGGCCTCGAACGCCGCCTTGAGCCGGTCCACCGCCGTCTGCTGCTGCTTGACCTCCAGCTCGATGTCGTACTCCAGCGCCACCTCCATCGCCGCCTCGGTGTCGATCGCCGAGTTGATCGTCGCCATCACCCCCTTCTTGAACAGGTACTTGATGATCTCCGCGGTCTTGATGCCCGTGGCCGAGGACAGGCTCTTGATGGTGACGGGCTCTTCGATCTCGACCTTGCCACCCGTGACCGCCGGGCGGGCCGCGACGTGCCCGCCCTGCTCGCGCTTGCGCATGTCGCGCCGGCGCTGCTTGAGGAAGCCCGTGGCGCCCTTGAGCCGGGCGTCAAGCTCCTCCATGTCCGCCTGGGAGAACTGCGTCGGGCCGGTGGGCAGCGCCGCGTCGGCGCTGCGTCCGCGACGGACGTTGCGCATCCGCCGCTGCTTGCCGCCGCCG
>SLDI01000293.1:0-8631 GCA_007125385.1 Phycisphaeraceae bacterium
AGGGCAAGCCGTGCGGCGGCCGACGGGGGCACGGCTTGCCGCTTCGCGGTCAAGCCGTGGCACCCACTTTTCGGGCGGAGCCTGACAATCGCCCTCACCAGCCCAGGATCAGGCGCAGCACGTCCATTAGGCCCATCTCGCCCTGCCGGCGGGCGATCTCCTCCTCCACCGGCTGATAATCGCGGATCTCCGGCGCCGGGGCGAGCAGCACGGCCGCGTCATGCTCGACCCGCGCCAGGCCCAGCGACCCGCCGCCCGTGACGCTGACGATCCACCGGCCCTCGGGCAGGCGGCGATACACCGCCTTGCCGTAGCCCACGTTCTCCGCCTCGAAATCCACGTGCTCGAGCTCCGGGTCGATCAGCACGCCCCGCTGCGGCGGCGTCTGGTCGTCGAAGATGCGGCGGATCCACAGCCGCCCGTCGATGACGACATAGTCGACATAAATCTCACGATCGGGGTCCAGCTCGGTGACGATGCGCCGCCGCTCGCCCTCGATGGTGCGCACGCGCACGGCGAGCGTGCCGTCCTGGACGATCAGCTCGGTGACGGCGGTGCGGCGGACCGCCTCGTTGTAGGCGTCGCGCAACTCGGCGTGGTCCTCGGCCAGGGCCTCGAGCCGCTGACGGTAGACCTGGGCCTCGATGTGGCTCTTGCCCATGCGCCAGCCCGCGACGGCCGCGAGGCCGATGACCACGACCAGCAGCAGCGCGGCGACCCGGCCGGTGAGCTTGTCCAGAAGGGTGAACACCGACGACAGCCTCGCCCAGGCGGAGCAGGGGGGGCGCGCCGATCGCGCCCTGCAATGGTTATCGGCCGACCCGCCACCGGCGGTGCAACGTGGCCGTGACGTTTTAGGCGCCCATCGCCACCACAGACAAGCCGGTCGCGGCTTCGCGAGGCTGGAGGCATCGCAGGGCCGCGAAGAAGCGAAGAGGGCGATCAGGCTTTGTCCGAAAAGTGGGTGCCACGGCTTGACCGCGAAGCGGGAAGCCGTGCCCCCGTCGGCCGCCGCACGGCTTGCCCTTCGGGACAAGCCGTGGCACCCCCACTCCTGCCGTTTTCGGACGCAGCCTAGTTTTCTTCGCGTTTCGCCGTTCGCCGACGGGCCTCGGTTCGCCGCTACTCGTAATTGGCCTTGATCCCGATGGGCACGTGGCCGGGCTCCGGCTCGTGCGCGGTCAGCCCCATCGCGATGCACCGCGGCACCGCCACCCCCGCTTCGCCCGCCGCGCCCCCTTCGCGCTCATCGAACAGCACCGTCGTCACCGATGCCGGTGGCAGGAAGAACCCGGCGTACATCAGCGGCAGGGGCACGGCCAGCAGGTGCGCCAGCCACGTCAGCCCGAACCCGCCGTGGCATACCACCGCCAGCGCTTCGCGGTTGGGTCGCTGGGCCCGGTAGAGGTGGCCGTCGCGCACGTAGCCGTGGTGTGCGAGCAGGGCGTCGGATTCGGCGACGATCTTGGCGTAGCCGCGCTGCACGACGGGAGTGTTGAAAGGCTCATGCTCGTGCCAGTCGTCGTGGCCGGGCAGGTGCGCGTTGCCGCGCACCCGATGGCCGTGCACGTCCCAGATGCACATGCGCTGCGTCCTGCCCTGGTAGGGCTGCTCAATCTGCCAGTCGCCGCGCTCGCGCGTCCAGTCCAGCGTCACCGGAGTCATGCCCTTGGCCTGGGCGATGTAGCCGGCCGTCGCCTGCGCCCGGCCCATGGGCGAGACGTAGAGGTGATCCAGCCTCACGCGGCACATGCGCTCGGCCAGGGCCCGGGCCTCGCGATGCCCGCGCTCGGTGATCGTGTCGTTGGAGTAGTCCGGGTCGGCGTGGCGGATAATGTAAAGACGCATGTGAATGTCTGATTGCTGATTGCTGATCTGGCTTCGCCAGCCGCTCGCGGCTTCGCGAGACCTTTCTACCGCGCCAAGCGCACGATCTGGCGATAGTTGTCCCGGAAGAAGCGCGTCCACCGCAGACGCGCGTCGATGAGCTTGTCCCCGCGATACGTCGCCAGGTGGGCGGCGAAATCATCGAGCACCTGCGCCACCTCGCTGTGGCGCGGGTGCTCGACGTCGGCGACGATGCGCTGCCAGTCGCTGGCCAGCGCCTCGTCGGGCCAGCGCAGCACCACCTCCTCGGGCATCGCGTCGAACAGCTCGAGCATGCGGGGCTTGTCGGGGTGGCTGTCGGGCGTGCGCAGGATTGCCCGCCACGCGGCGACGAGGTGCTCGTGCACGTCGATGGCGATGGCCTTGCTCACTGGGGCCATCATCATGTAGTAGTCGGGGATGGCCTCGGGCAGGGGGGCGGCCTCGTCGAAGGGGGCGATCTGCGGGTCGCTCCAATGCTCGCGCTCGGCCTCCGTGTACAGGTCGCGGCGCACCGGCTGGCGGCGCAGCTCGAAACGCTCCGGTCCGTCCGGCACGTCGACGCGCCGCTGCCACAGCCGCTGTGCCTCGACGCTCAGCAGCCAGTTGACGAACTCGTCGGCCAGGGCGCGGTTCGGCGCCCCGCGCAGGATCGCCACCGGGTCGGCGGTGACGGCCGTCATGCGTGGCGGGTCGACATAGCCGACGCGATCGCCGCCGACGGCGCCGGCCTGGAATCGGCCGTAGAAGTCGATGCACATGCCCGCCGCCGCCTCGCCGCGGGACACGTCCACGGGCACCTTGGACGCGCCGCTGGTGAAGTAGCGGGCGTTGGCGAAGACCCGCCGCAGCATGGGCCAGCCCTCGTTCCACCCGGTGCGGCGGACGATGATGTTGTACGTCGCCGCGATCGAGCCGGAGTGCCCCGGGTCCGCCAGCGCCACCCAGCCCTGGTAGCGCGGGTCGGCCAGGTCGGCCCAGGTGGTCGGCTCATCGAGGCCCAGCATGGCCAGGGCGTCGCGGTTGTAGACGATGCCGAAGCTCGCCAGCACCACGCCGATCCAGCGCTTGTCCTCGTGGTACAGCGCTGCCGAGCCGATGTGGCGCGACGGGAATGCCTCTTCGAGCAGGCCCGGCTCCAGCCGCGGGGCCACGGTCAGGGGGATGCTGACTGATTGGCCGCCGCGCTCGACGCGGATGCCGCGGGCGAGCTGGTTGTGCTCGAAGTCCCCGCCGCCGAAGAACAGGTCCACGCCGATGCCCTGCTCCTCGCGGCCCGCCGCGGCGGCGGCTTCGAAGTGCGAGATGACCGTCCGTCGCTGATCGCTTGTGCCCCCGGTCGTCCGCCAGTCGAAGCGGATGGGCGTGCGGCCGCGCTCGCGGCGGAAGTCGTTAAACGCCCGGGCGATCTCGGTGCGGATCTGCTCGTTATGCGGCGTGACGACGATCAGCCGCGGCCGATCCTCCCCGTCCGCCTCGGCCTCGCCGGACGCCGGCCGCAGCACGAACGGGATGCCGACGACGACGGCCAGCAGCAGGATGATGATGAGCTTGGGCATGGGCGGAAATTTCGGATTTCGAATTTCGAATTTCGGATTTCGGATTTCGGATGTTCCGACGTGCGCCAGTCTACCACTGTTAACGCCCGTCCTGAGCGAGTCCCTGGCGGCGGGGGCGAGCGAAGGGCGGGATTGCCCCCGGCCCGGGAATTTTCCGCAGCGATCCTGTAAAATAACCCGATTCAAGACGATGCAAGGACCTCAGGGATGAGAATCGAGCCCGCCACCCGGATCAAGCGCCTGCCGCCGTACGTCCTCGGGCGGCTGAAGCAGCTCATTCACGACCGTCGCCAGGCCGGGGCGGACGTGATCGATCTGAACATGGGCAACCCCTCGGACGCGCCGCCCGAGGCGGTGGTCGACAAGCTGCGCGAGGCGGTGCTGGACCCGCGCAACAGCCGCTACAGCGTCTCGCAGGGCGTGTACAACCTTCGCCGGGACATGGCGATCAAGTACGAGCGGCGCTTCGGGGTCGAGCTGGACCCGGAGACGGAGGTCATCGCGACGATCGGGTCGAAGGAGGGCTTCAGCCACCTGTGCCTGGCGCTGCTGGGCCCGGGCGACATTGCCGTCGTCGCCGACCCGGCGTTTCAGATCCACACCTACGCCGTGGTGCTGGCCGGGGCGTCGACGGTCAGCGTGCCGCTGGGCAACGACGAGGCGTTTCTCGCGCGCATCGATGACGTGCTGCGCCACCTGACGCCCAAGCCCAAGGCGGTGATCCTCAACTACCCGCACAACCCCACGACGATGACGGTCGAGCCGGCGTTCTTTGAGAAGGTCGTGGAGCTGGCCGCCCGCCACGAGGTGACCATCCTCCACGACTTCGCCTATGGCGAGACGTGCTTCGACGGCTACCGGGCCCCGAGCTACCTCGCCGCGGCGGGCGCCAAGGAGTACGGCGTCGAGTTCTCCACGCTGAGCAAGCCCTACAACATGGCGGGCTGGCGCATCGGGTTCTGCTGCGGGCACCGCGACCTGATCGCCGCGCTGTCCACCATCAAGGGCTACTACGACTACGGCATATTCCAGGCGGTGCAGATCGCCGCCATCATCGCCATGCGCGAGGGCGACAAGCACGTCGAGCAGCAGGCCCGCGTCTACGCCCAGCGACGCGACGTGCTGGTGCGCGGGCTGCGGCGGCTGGGCTGGGCGGTCGACCCGTCGCAGGCGACGATGTTCGTCTGGGCGAAGGTCAACCCCGAGCACCTGGCCCGCTTCCAGGGCTCGACGGATGAGCTGTGCCTGGCGATGGTCGACGAGGCGGAGGTCGCCATGACCCCCGGCGCGGCGTTCGGCCCGCGCGGCGAGGGGTACGTGCGCCTGGCGCTGGTCGAAAACGAGCACCGCATCCGTCAGGCGCTGCGCCAGCTCGGCCGGGCGCTGCGCAACCCCGCCGCCGCGGTGGGCTAAAAAGCCGGGACCGGTGGTCCCGGGGCATCGGCTCGGCGTCCGCGGCGATCCAGCGTCTGCAACGGCACTGCGACGTTCAAGGGCGTCGGGCGGCAATGCGACGAAATCACGCGCGGCATTCGGTGATCGCAGCCGCCGCCCCGGGACGACCGGTCCCGGCTTTATACAGTGGCACCTGTGCCGCCCAGCCCCTAAAATCCGCCGTTCGCCCCCCACAGGAGCCGCGATGTTCTCCTCTTTGTCCGACAAGTTCGAAGGCGCCCTGCGCAAGCTCTCCGGCCAGGGGCGCATCAGCGAGTCCAACGTCCGCGACGCCATGGACGAGGTGCGCACCGCCTTGCTCGAGGCCGACGTCCATTACGAGGTCGTCGAGCAGTTCTGCGACGCCGTGCTGGACCAGGCCCTGGGCCAGGAGGTCCTCGAGGCGGTCAAGCCCGGCGAGCAGATGATCAAGATCGTCCACGACGAGCTGGTGCGCCTGCTCGGCGGCGATCCGGAGGCGGAGTACGGCAGCGACGAGCAGCCGCCGATCATGTACGTCCAGCCCGGGCCCACCGTCATCATGATGGCCGGGCTCCAGGGCTCGGGGAAGACGACGACGTGCGGCAAGCTCGCGGCCTATCTGAAGAAAAAGGGCAAGCGCACCATGGTCACCGCGGCGGACCTCCAGCGGCCCGCGGCGGTGCACCAGCTCCAGGTCGTCGCCGAGCAGGCCCAGAACGAAGCCCCCGGGCCCGGCAGCGTCAGCTTCTACGGCGAGCCGGACAAGGTCGCCGAGTATGGCAAGGCGGTCGGCGCGGCCGTCAAGGTCTGCACCAACGCCCTCAAGAGCGCCCGCGCCCAGGGCATCGACGTGCTCATCCTCGACACCGCCGGCCGGCTGCATATCAACGACGAGCTGATGAACGAGCTGCGCCAGGTCAACGCGGCCGTCACCCCCCACCAGATCATGCTCGTCATCGACGCGATGACCGGCCAGGACGCGGTCAACAGCGCCCGCGCCTTCAACGACCAGCTCGAGCTCGACGGCGTCATCCTCACCAAGTTCGACTCCGACACCCGCGGCGGCGCGGCGCTGTCCGTCAAGCAGGTCACGTCCAAGCCCATCAAGTTCCTCGGCACCGGCGAGAAGCTCGACGGGATCGAGGAGTTCCACCCCCGCCGCGTCGCGGGGCGCATCCTGGGCATGGGCGACATCGTCTCGCTCGTGGAGCGCGCCCAGGAGCAGGTGTCCGAGGAAGAAGCCCAGGCCCTTCAGGAGAAGATGGCCAAGGGCACCATGACGATGGACGACTTCCTCAACCAGCTTCGCCAGCTCCGTCGCATGGGCTCGATGAAGCAACTGCTGGGCATGCTGCCGGGCATCGGCAAGCAGCTCAAGGACCTGAACCTCGACGACCGCCAGATCCACCGCACCGAGGCAATCATCCAGTCCATGACGCGCGACGAGCGCCAGAACCGCGTGGAGCTGACCAACTCGCGGCGGCGTCGCATCGGCCGCGGCTCGGGCACCGATCAGAAGGATGTGAGCCAGCTCGTCAAGGGCTTCGACATGGTCAGCCAGATGTCCAAGCAGGTGTCCGGCATGGGCACGCTCTCACGCGCCAAGGCGCTGATGGGCATGGGCGGCGCGGACCTCGCCGCCATGGGCGCCGGCCAGGCGCCGGCCGGATTGCGCAAGACCAAGGGCGGCGCCAAGGCGCAGAAGGGCAAGTTCAAGCAGCGCAAGCGCAAGCGCCGATGACACGCCGTGCCACGGGCGGCTTGTCCCAATCTCCAGGCGCAACGCAGCACCACGAGCGCCCAGGCCATCTTCGATCACGGCAGAATCCGCACCTTCAAGTCGGATGCAACGCCCAGGCACTGGCGGGCATCCGTCAGGGGCAATTGCATCGGATGCGCGGCACGGATCACCCTCGCCTCACCCCATCCCCGAAGGAGGGGGATCGGCTGGCGGCTCGACGTGCCCTCATGTGGCGGAGTCGCGCGTTGGCGTACCAGGCGATGGCCAACCAGAACAGGCCGTGCACAACCCCGGCCATCAGAAACGAAGGTGCTTCGTACCCGATTGCAACCTGCAGCAACACCACGAGCAGGGACCCAACCGCGAGGATCACGGCTCCGGTCCTTGCTCGCTGATAGGAGCGCTCTTGTCCCACTGGTCGATCGCTCAGGGCAGTTACTGGTCGTCGTCCTCGCCCTCACCATCCTCAAGCCAGATCCGCCGCAGCAGCACGTAGAGCCCATCGTCCGGGTCCATCGCCTCGGCCCGCGCCAGGCCGTAGCGCATCAGCGGCCGGGAGTCGACCTGGTAGCCGAGGTAGGCCAGCATCAGGGCGGCGTCCTCGGGCCGCTCCGCCGCCTCGCCGAGCATCCGCTGAAGCTCGCGCTGGAGCCAGCGGAGGCGCTCTTCGGCGGGCAGCAGCTCGGCGTCGTAGCGCGCCGCGATCACCTCGGGATGCTCGTCGAACACCTGGCGCAACTGCATCGCGGCCGAGCGGATCATCCCCGCGCCCATCTGCGCGTGCACCAGGCCGATGCGCCCCAGCGGGTCGTCCGGCCTCTGGCGCACCGCCTGGCGGAACACGCCCTCGGCGTCGAAGTAGTGCCCCTCGGCCATCGCCTGCTCACCCTCGCGCATCAGGCGCGCCGGCCGGGTGTCCGCCTCGCCCGCCAGCGTCTGGAGCCGGGGCAGGTTGTAGCTCAGGTCCTCGAGCATCAGCGCCAGGGCGTCGTCATCCTCCACGCCCATCTCCGGCAGTCGCTGCATCCCCTCCTCGCCATAGATCTCGCGCAGCACCTGCTCGCGACGGGTCTCGGCCTGCTCGAGCTCGCCGCGATCCAGCGGCAGCAGCTCGGCGATCGGATCCTCGTCGCGCTCATCGCGCTCGGCGCGTCGGGCCTCGCGGCGCTCCAGCTCCTCCTGCCACCAGCGCTCCCACTGCTCGTCGTCGCGGGCATCGAGGCGCTCCCAGATCGGCCGATCGTCGTCCTCATCCTCGATCGCCGGCAGGGGCGCGACGTGGCCGCGCACCGCGGCGAGCAGGTCGCGATACCCGCCGGGCTCGTCCCGCTCGTCCATCGGGCCGTAGAGCCGCTCGGCCAGGCGCTCCAGGCCCTGGCGTGTCGCGGGGTCGAGGTGGTCGCCGCGGCCGCCGGCGATCTCACCGCTGCGCAGCCGCTCGCCCAGCACGGCCGACGGCGCCAGGCGGGCGCGGGGCAGGGGCTGGGTCAGCAACTCGGCGGGCATGTGCGCCCCGCGCCGCCACTCGATCTCCCGCCAGCCGACCTCCTGCTCGAGCTCGCGCATCTGCTGCTCGTCCAGGGCATCGACGTCACCGAACGGGTCGTAGATCGGCTCGTCGCCGGGCCGGGGCAGGCGGAAGGGGTCGTCGTCCAGGTCGCGCTGCCACGGGTCGACCCGGTCCAGATCCTCGAGCATGCGCACGCCGGTCAGCGGCGAGAGCTGGGCTTCGAGGATCCGGCCGTCCTCCATGGGGCGGGGCATGCGCAGGAACGCCGGCTGGCGCCACTCGGTGACGCGGGCCGGATCCAGGCGCTGATCCACCGGCGCCCCGTAGCCGCCGACGTCGAAGCGCCAGTCCGCCTGACCGGGACCGGGGGCGGTGGGCACGCCCGGACTGGTGAACGGCCGAAACACGCTCTGCGCCGGCTGGCCGGGGGCCGAAGGCAGGCTGTCGGCGCGGAAGCGGAACAGGTCGTCGCTGCCGAGCTGGCCGCGGAACTCGCCGGGGGCGCCGTAGTCGACCTGGCCACGGAAGTGCCTGCCGCC
>SLDI01000176.1:0-25566 GCA_007125385.1 Phycisphaeraceae bacterium
CACGGCCTTTGCGCCGGGCACGCCGCTGATCGAGCTGACCGGCAACGCGTCGGACGCCGCGGTCGACCCGCACGACGACGTGCCGGAGCTGCTGATCGTCGACGAGCATGGCCAGGTGAACCTCACCGTGCCGCGCAACCGCGCCCCCGGCGGCGGGGAGCATGGACGGGGCTATCTCATCTACGGGCCGTCGGGGCCGCAGGGCGAGCTGTCGCTGTCGAATGTGGCGTTCACGATGGTCGGCCAGGGCGACGCGCCAACGCAAGGCACCGGCTCCAACGCGACAACGCGCATCCACGACATCGAGGTGATCCGCGACGACAGCTTCGAGATCCGGCTGCACACCAGCGCGGTGCACCTGCTGGGCGTGCACCGCGACGAGGACGCCGATGGCGACAACGCGATCTTCCGCTTCAACGATGGGCTGGACGTGACGGGCGAAGGCTTCGTGAGCACCGAGCCGGGATCGGTGGCGTACGGCTTCCAGGCGTTCACCGACGTGCACGAGCCGGGCTACTTCGCCGCGGACGGCGATGGCCAGTACATGCAGCAGATCGACGCGACGCAGTTGGCGGACGGGCTTCACTTTCTGACGGTGCGGGCGTTTCGCCATCGCGACGACGGCGGGCCGGCGATCTTTACCGACTTCCGCCAGCCGGTCTATCTTGACCGCCTGCCGCCGGAGAGCGAGATCGCGGCGCTGGAGCCGATCGACGGCAACGTCAATGACCGGCAACTGCTCGTGCGCAGCGTGGACGCCACGGCCGACAGCGTGCATGTCTTTCTCAACCTCGCGCCCAACGTCACGGACGACGAGGTGCTGGGCATGCTCGGCCCGGCCAACCACGCCGGGCGCTTCGACCGCGACCTGTTCGACCACGGCTTCTTCGGCATGGCCCATGGCAATCACGCGATCACCGTCGTCAGCTTCCGGCCCACGGGCAGCGTCAACGTCCAGCGCTTCACGGGGCAGTACGTCGAGACGGACATCGGCGCGGGCCTGGGGGACGTGACGTTTGACGGGGCGTGGGGCGAGGCGGACGTGGATTTGATGCGCGAGCTGGTGCTCAGCGACGGGGCGATGTTCAACCCGGCCGGCGACTTCACCGGCGATGGGCTCGTCGGCCTCGACGACTGGTGGCTGCTGGGCGATCGCCTGGCGACACTGCACGACGACGCGCTGGTGAGCGCGGCGACGCTCGAGCATTACGACGCCCTGAGCACGGTCATCGAGCACCCGCTGGGCGACATGAACCTCGACGGCGTCGTGGACACCGGCGACGTCGCGGCCTTCGTGCTGGCGCTGACGGACCCGGCCGCCTACCACGCGGCGCATGGCGTCGACCCCGTGCTGCTGGGGGACGTCAACGGCGACGGGGCGTTCGACACCGGGGACGTCACGGCGTTCGTGCAGTTGCTCGTCGGCGACAGTGCGACGGTGCCCGAGCCGGCGACGGGGCTGCTGCTGACGGTGGCGATGCTGATGCTTCGGCGGCGACGCGGCACTGGGTAGGGTGGGTAGAGCGAAGCGAAACCCACCGCGAATGTCGTTGATTGTCGGCCGACTCGGCGGGTTTCGCTTCGCTCTACCCACCCTACAATGACGATGCCAATGGCTCACGTCCAGCTCGAGAACGTCGGCAAGGTGTACCCCGGCGGCGTCGTGGCCGCGAAGAACGTCAGCCTCGACATCGCCGAGGGTGAGTTCATCGTCATCGTCGGGCCCTCTGGCTGCGGCAAGTCGACGACCCTGCGGATGATCGCCGGGCTCGAGCAGATCACCGAGGGCACGATCCGCATCGCCGGGCGGGTGGTCAACGAGCTTTCGCCCAAGCAGCGCGACATCGCGATGGTCTTTCAGAACTACGCGCTGTACCCGCACATGACGGCGTACAAGAACATGGCCTTCGGGTTGAAGCTGCGCCGGATGCCGCGCCGCGAGATCGACCGCAAGGTGCACGACGCGGCCCGGCTGCTGGGCTTGACGGAGCTGCTGCAGCGCAAGCCGCGCGAGCTGTCCGGCGGCCAGCGGCAGCGCGTGGCGCTGGGGCGGGCGATCGTGCGCGAGCCGGCGGCGTTCCTGTTCGACGAGCCGCTGAGCAACCTCGACGCCAGGCTGCGCGTGGAGATGCGCGCCGAGCTCAAGCGGTTGCACAAGCGGCTGCGGACCACGAGCATCTACGTCACGCACGACCAGGAGGAGGCGATGACGCTGGGCGATCGCGTGGTGGTCATGTCCGACGGGCTCGTGCAGCAGTGCGCCGCGCCGCTGACGGTCTACAACCAGCCGGCCAACCGCTTCGTCGCCGGGTTCCTGGGCAGCCCGCCGATGAACCTGGTCCAGGGGCACATCGTCGGCGAGGGCGACGGGCTGCGCTTCCAGGGCGGCGGGCTGTCGCTGGCGCTGACACCGGAGCAGGCCCGGGCCGTGGCGGACCGCGCGCAAGGGACGGCGGTGCTGGGCGTGCGGCCGGAGGCGTTCACGCTCGCCGACGGCGACGCGGGCGGGCCGATGCGGGCGGTGGAGCTGCGCGTCGACGTCGTCGAGCCGCTGGGCGACGTGATGGACGTGTACCTTTACACCAGCGAGCACGAGCGCGTCATCGCCCGGCTCAAGGCCCAGCCGCTGGCCGAAGGTGGGAAGGTGTCACTGCACGTGGACATGACGCGGACGCACCTGTTCGAGCCGGGCGAGCATGGGCGGAACCTGACGGCGTCGCAGGCCGCCGATGCGGCGGTGGGTTGATGATGCCGCGTGGTTTGTTTGACCTTCGAATGGCCGACTTGATCCTCAAGCCCTGGTGTGCCACGGCTTGTCCCGAAGGGCAAGCCGTGCGTTTGCCGAGGACCGCACGGCTTGCCGCTTCGCGGTCAAGCCGTGGCACCGGGTGCCACTGACGAGCGGCGTCTGCGGAGCTTGCCAGGGCGAGTCGGCGTACACACTGACAAGCCCGAGGACGGGCTTGTCAGTGGCACCCCCCCGCCACACACCACGCCACATACACGCTCCACCCCCCACACACCCCGCGGCCCTTTCTGCTTCGTGCCTGCGTGCCTTCCCCCTCAATTGCCAAACAGCGTCGACTGCTGCAACATGCCCGCCTGCTCGAAGTGGGTCATCGCCTCGTCGGTCGACGCGAAGACCCGCGTCGCCGTCTCGGTGATGAAGGGCGAGGGCGTGCGGTGCGGCTTCCACACCACGTACACCTCCTTGCCATGCTCGTAAGCGTGCTGAAGCTCGCGCTCCACCCCGGAGCTCAGGCCGGGGATCGGCCCGCTCGAGCCCGGCAGCTCGGGGACGTAGCTGACGATCATGTCCGACTGGTCGATGAGCTTGAAGTCGCGCATGTAGATCTGCCCGTCGATGTCGCCGGCGACGTCCAGCACCTGCTTGACCGACACCTGAATCGGCCGGACCTGCCCCTGCTCGTCGGTGATGTGCACGCCGATGAAATCCCGGCTGTCGCGCGCCGCCTCCACCGCGCGCTCCAGCAGCAGCTTCTCGTCGACGTCGCCGGGGTCGAACGCGATGAAATGCCTCGCCAGGGCGGCGCGGAAGGCGTCGATCTCGGCCATCACCTCGGGCATGTGCATCACGTGCGTCATGGGAAACGACGGGTAGACCTTGCGCATGCGCGGGCGGCAGATCAGGCGAAAGCACGTCTCGGTCGTCTCGTGCGTGCGGCCGCGCGAGAGAATGTAGAAGCGGTCGGTGCACTGAAGCGCCTGGGCGAGGATCTCGGTGGCCATGATCTCCTCCTCGCGCCAGACCATCAGGTCCTTGAGCGTGGCGTCGACGCGGTGCTCGCGGTGCAGGCGATGGTGGACGGTCTCGATGTTGTCGACGAGGCAGATGAGCGTGTCGGGGTTGAGCGCCCGGGCCTGGTCGAGGTCGAAGGCGGCGAACAGGCCGTGTCGCCAGCGGAAGGTGGCGTGGGTGTTGACGATGATGTTGGGTTGGTCGCGGGCGTCGGCGATGATGTCCTTGAAGGCGGCGCGGCGCAGGCTCTGGAGGCGCGACAGGGGCAGGTCGAGGATGCGGCCGGGCGCCACGTCCGGGGCCTCGGTGTACATGATGTCGCCGACGTTGTAGAGCCCGACGCGCTCGCCGTGGTCGGCCGCGAGCTGCACGACGCGCTGGAGGTACGCCTGCTTGTCCATCCCGACCTGGCCGGTGACGATCGCTCGCATGAGGCGATTGTAGGAAAAAGCCGCCACCGCGGCGCCGCGTCACGGAAGGAGGAACCACCGATGCACACCGATGCACACTGATGGGGAACAGGCTCCGCCGGAAACACCGCTTGAGCGCCGGGTGCCACGGCTTGTCCGCGCAGCGGCAAGCCGTGCGGTTGGCACAAGGCGCACGGCTCGCCCTTCGGGTCAAGCCGTGGCACCCACGTTGCACGCTGCTTCGTGCCCCTTTGCGCCTTCGCAGCTCACCCCAGCTTGGGAAACGTCAAATTGAACCGCTCGCACAACTGCGGGACGCTATCAAAGTCCATGTCGAGCTTGTACTTCTCGTTGATGCGGGCGAAGGCGGTCATGTCGCCCCACGCGGCCGCGATCTCGCGGAAAAAGTTCTCGAAGCCCGCGGGCGAAATCACCTCGATGATCAGGCAGGGCTCATGCCCGGCGTTCCAGAACGTGTGCCACTGGTGCCGGGGCTTGAACACCCACGTGCCGGGCCCGGCGGTGACGGCGTCGTCGCCGAGCAGCGCCCCGAGCTTGCCCTCAAGCACGTAGGAGTACTCGTCCTCGTTGTGGTGGTAGTGCAGCGGGGCAGCCAGGGCGCGCGGGGCGATGGGGTGGTGGACGATGGAGAAGCGCTCGCCCGTGGCGGGGCCGTCGATCTTCCATTGCACGCCCAGGCCGCCGAAGTCGAAGCTGTCACCGGCGTCGGGCCCGAGGATGGTGGGTTTGGTGCTCATCGATGCTCTCCAGGTGGCGCAAGCGCCGGGGATGATTGGCCAGCCCCGGGCCGCGGGCAAGCGAGTCGAGCCCGGCAGGTCGATTGGCCGATGCAACCTCTCATAAGCATACTGTGGCCGCTCGTGGAGCCCACCCATGATCGAAACCACGTTCGTGATCTACCTGCTCATCGTGCTCGGCCTGGGCTACCTGGCCTACCGCAGGACGCGCGACCTGGCCGACTACATCCTCGGCGGCCGACGCCTCGGGCCCTGGGTCACCGCGCTCAGCGCCCAGGCGTCGGACATGAGCGGCTGGCTGCTGCTGGGCCTGCCCGGGCTGGCGTACCGCGTCGGGCTCGCCGCGTCGTGGATGCCCCTGGGCCTGCTCGTGGGCACCTACCTCAACTGGCGCTTCGTCGCGCCGTGCCTGCGCGAGGCCACCCAGCGCCTGGGCAACGCGCTGACCATCCCCGACTACTTCGAAGCCCGCTTCGACGACTCGACGCGCCTGCTGCGCTTCCTCGCGGCCCTGGGCATTCTTATCTTCTTCACCCTCTACACCGGCGCGATGCTCGTCGCCGGCGGGCTGCTCTTTCAGAGCGTCTTCGGCATCGACTACCTCTGGGCCGTCACCGCCGGGGCCGTGACGATCCTGCTCTACACCGCGTTCGGCGGGTTCCTGGCCGTGAGCTGGACCGACACGCTCCAGGCAGGTCTCATGTTCGTCGCGCTCGTCGGGGCCGGGCTCGTTGGGCTCTGGGCACTGGGCGGCTTCGCCGGCGCGGGCGAGGCGGTGCGCGACCATGACCCGGACCTGCTCCGCGCCTTCGTCGGCGAAGCGGGCGCGTCGCTGGGGGTTGTCGGCATCCTCTCGAGCCTGGCGTGGGGGCTGGGGTACTTCGGCCAGCCGCACATCCTCGTGCGCTTCATGGCGATCGAGCAGCCGCAGCGCATGGGCGCCGCCCGCCGCATCGCCATGGGCTGGGTGACCGTCTGCCTCTTTTTCGCCGTGGCGGTCGGGCTCATCGGGGCGGGCTACTACGGGCCGGGGCTCATGGCCGACGGCGACGACAGCGAGCGGGTGTTCATCCACCTCGTCAACGACCTGTTCCACCCGCTGCTGGCCGGGGTGGCGCTGGCGGCGATTCTGGCGGCCGTGATGAGCACCGCCGACTCGCAACTGCTCGTGGCGTCCTCGGCGGTGACGGAAGACCTCTACCGCGGGCTGATCCGCGACAAGGCGGGCCCCGCCGAGTTGGTGTGGGTCGGGCGTGCGGCCGTGGTGGGCGTGGCGCTGACCGCCTTCGCGCTGGCGTCGGACCCGGACAGCCGCGTGCTGGAGCTGGTCGCCTATGCCTGGGCGGGCTTCGGCGCGACGTTCGGCCCGGTGATCCTCGTGTCGCTGCTGTGGCGACGCATGAGCGGGGCGGCCGCGGCGGCGGGCATGATCGTCGGGGCCGTGACCATCTTCGCCTGGCGGTGGCTGCGCAGCCTCGCCGGCGACGCCGCCGACCGCCTCGCCGAGCTCGACCAACCTTACGTCAGCATGGCCGACCGCCTCCTCAACGCCCTCGCCCCCCTGCTCGAGCTCTACGAGCTGCTGCCGGGCTTCACGCTCTCGCTGCTGGCGATCCTCCTCGTGACGTGGCGGTGGCCGGCCAAGGCCAGGATCCAGGGTGATTGACTTCTGCATGCGGGCGTGGCTGCACCACAGATGGGTAGCAGACGGGCGATACGGTGGGCCGGGCGCCACGCTACGCCGTGAACCTCCGTTGTAGGGTGGGTAGAGCGAAGCGAAACCCACCCTGCATCAGCGCCGCTACGCAAAAGTTCACGGCGTCGGGTGTCACGGCTTGACCGGGAAGCGGCAAGCCGTGCGGTCGTTGACAAGTGCACGGCTTGCCCTGCGGGACAAGCCGTGGCACGCCGGGCTGGGGGGGTTATTCACCACACGGGCACAGAGGGCACGGAAAGGCCACCAAGCAAAGGAAAGCCATGGATGGGGCTTCCGACAACCGCGAAGAAGCGAAGGAGGCGAAGGTCGCGAAGAAGATTCATGGGTTTACCTTCGCTACTTCGCATTGCTTCACCGCAATGGGGTGCCACACAGCATCCCGACAGGGTGCGGTGTGCGAAGATCAATGGCGCGCCGCACACAGCAGCCTTCGGCATGCGGTGTGGCACCGGGAAAGCACCATCCGCTCGCTTTCGCGAGAAATCCTTCAGGGGCACCCGTTTTCCGCCCCGCCTTCATCGCCGACGCCTTCGCAGCAGCAGCATCCCGCCCACCACCAGCAGCGCCGCGCTGCCGGGCTCCGGCACGGCGCTGTTGCCCACGAGCATCTGCACGAACGCGGCCACGTCGCCGGTGTCGAACGCGCCGTCGGCGTTGAGGTCGCCGATGCGGGCCGGGTCGACGCCGTACTGCTGCATGTAGGCCTGCGGGTCCGTCAGCGCCAGCACGAACGCCGCCACGTCGCCGGTGTCCACGACGCCATCGAGGTTGAGATCGCCCATCAGCAGCCGGGGCATCGGATCGGGCAGGTCGTCGCGGTAGGCCGCCCACATGTTGTTGACGATGGCGTCCCAGGCCTGGCCCTGGCGGTTCCAACTGGCGGTGGTCATGCTCCACCCGGCGTCGTTGATGATCTGGAGGTGCTCGGTGTCGTCCTCGGTCATCCAGCGGTCGACATAGGCGAAGAAGGGGTCGTGGTCCCAGACGTCCTCGGCGCCCATCATCATCGTCGCCAGCGCCTGGCCGACCCAGGAGATGCTCGTGCAGCAGCGGCGATAGGCCTCGCCCAGGCGTGCCGGCCAGTCGTCGGGGTGCAGGTGCTCGTAGGGCCCACGGGCTTCGTGAGCGACGGGGTCTGAGGCGTAGGCGTCGGGGTACTGGCCGGTGAAGAGGACGTCGGCGCCGGTCCAGGCATCGCCCCAGGCGGTGTGCTGATCCTCGCCATAGACGGCGTCGGGCGCGTTGGCGGCGATCTCGAGCATGTCGGGGTCCTGGAGCATCATGGCCGCGAGCACGATGGGGAGCTTGCGCCCGTTGCCGAAGCCGCCCTGCGCCGGCCAGCCACCACCGCGCTGGGCGATGGCCCAGTTGTCGATGCCGACCTGCATCATGCCGTACATGAGCGTGGCCTTGTCCTCGGGCGTGAAGTCGCCCATGAGCTTGAGCCCGCCCATGGAGACGACGCGCCCGACCTCGCGCCCGTAGCCGGGCATGTTCTCGACGGCGTGCATGTCACGGCTGCCCCAGCCGTAGACGTGGTCGATCCAGGGCCGCTCGAACGCGCGCTCAAGCCAGTCGAAGCTTGGCTGGCTGCCGGGAATCTCCAGCCGCGGCAGCGCGTCCCACATCATCGCCGGAATGTCGCTGGCGCGGTGGAGGCGGTCCTTTTGCAGGTCCGCGTAGCCGGGGCGGAAGGTGTCCCGCGGCACGGGCTCGTCCAGGGCGGTGAGCACCGCCAGCGTGCGCAGGGGCGTCGTCTCCGTCGAGCCGCTGTGGACGATGATCTCGTTGAATGTCGGCTCGTCGAGGCTGATCGAGGAGACCAGCGAGTCGCCGGGGTTGATCTCGAGCGGGAACGGGGCGGCGCGGTTCAGTGCCCACGTGGCGTTGAGGTGTCGGCCGTCGTACGCGGCGCCGGTGTCGACGCTGGGGTTGAGCATCGAGCCATTGCGGAAGCTCGAGCCGCTGCCCGTCGGCGCGGGGCTGACGGAGGTGACGGTGGCCGGGCCGACAACGTAGTAGTCGCCGGTGAGGAACCGGCCCACCCGCACGGGCTCGTCAAAGCTCCAGGTGATGCCGTACTGGCTGACGCTGGTCACGAGCGGCAGGCTATCGACGCTCGGGGCGGCCGGGGCCGTGCCGGCGTGCCAGGTTCGGCCGGCGGCCTCCATGGACGAAAACAGCAGCAAACCCGCCACAAACACACACACAGACGATACACGCATGGTCAGAACTCCCCAAATCGAGTGGCGCCATTGTCCCAGACCGGCGCCGCCACGGCAAGAGTCCTGTGTCGAGCCTTGAACACCGGCCGCCGGGGCTGGTATCCTGAGGCGTTGAGCAACACGAGCCAGGGAGCCCGTCATGGCCGGTTTGACCGACGAACAGCAGGCGTTTTTCCACCGCGAGGGCTACCTCGTCGTCGAGAATGTCTTTGACGACGAGGACCTTCAGCCGCCCATCGACGACATCAACCGCGCCATCGACGAGCGCGTCGCCACGCTCATGGCCGAGGGCAAGCTCTCACGCGACTACGCCGAGCACGACTTCGCCCATCGCCTGGCCCGCATCAGCGAGGAGACGGACGAGCTGGCCCTGAGCATGTGGGACGGCCGGCTCAACGGCCCGGGCTTCTTCCAGCTCATCACCAACGACAAGCTCCTGGACATCGCCGAGTCGCTGTGCGGCGAGGAGCTCATCGCCTCGAGCGTCTACCGCCTGCGGCCCAAGATCCCCAGCCACAACAAGAGCCCCGTGCCCTGGCACCAGGATTCCGCCTACTTCGAACCCTACTGTGACAAGGCCCTGGTGCTCACAGTCTGGCTGCCACTGGTCGACGCGACGGCGGAGAACGGCTGCCTCTGGGTCATCCCCCGCGCCCACACGGGCGAAGTCCTGCCCCACCGCTGGGCCGAGGGCAAGCCCTACCTGGAGATCGACGAAAACGACCTGCCCGCGGGCGTGGAGAAAGTCTGCTGCCCCGTGCCCCGCGGCGGCTGCCTGCTGCTGACGAACCTGACGCCACACGTGAGCTTCGACAACAACACCGATGCCGTGCGCTGGTCGATGGACCTGCGCTACCAGAGCGCGTCGCTGCCGACCAATGCCCCGATCACGCGGCTGCCGGGCGAGTCGCAGCCGCGCGGCCAATCGCCGGCGGAGCCCGACTTCGTGCCCATCGCCTGTTTCCCGCCCGAGGCGGACTTCCTCGTCCGCAGCCGGCAGCGGCCGGACGAGGTCGTGCGCTCGGCCGACGTCTTCGCCGCCCTTCGCAGCGAGCATGAGAAGGCGGGGCTGACGCAGCGGTGGGGGTGAAGGGCGTTGCCGCGGCTTCCCAGCTTGCCCGGATTCACACTGATGCGCTCCCAAGGCCAAAAGAGCCCTTGATAATACGCGCCGGATGGGGTAGTTTTACTCTGTTGAGTCGGTGGGCACGTTTCGACTCCCATGGGCGACTTCGGCCGATGATCAGGAGGTGAGCAATGCGTTCATGGTTGTCCCTTTCTCGTGGCTCGGCCGCCCTCGGCGCCGCGGTGGTGACGCTGGCGCTGACCTGCCCCCAGGCGCAGGCCGGCTTCATCCTTGTCGATGACTTCTCCCACCCCGACTTCACCGTCGGCAGCTCCGTCGACGGCACCAACGGCTGGTCGGTGCATCGCAACGCCGACTTCGCCCTCATCGCCGAGGATCCGACCGACCCGGGCAACCAGGTCATGCACGTCCGCGGCTCCACCGCCGGTTGGCCGGCCAGCCTGACCATGACCTCCAAGAGCCTCGGCGACACCGTCGCCGTCGGCGATGAAGCGACGGTGTTCGTCCGCGTCCTCGCCCAGGGCGACAATTTTGGCGCGTTCGGCTTTCTCCGCCAGGGCACCAGCAATCCCACCAGCGCCGGCTACAACTCGTTCAGCGCCGCCGTCGAAATCAACAACCTCGACGTCCGCGTCCTGGACGGCAGCAGCACGGTGCCCACCACCACCGAGATCGACGACCTGACCTGGCACAACGTGTGGATCGTGGTGGACAATGGCGCCAACACCTTCCGCGTCTACACGAACACCGGCACGGACGACGCCACCGAAGCGGACCGCGTCGGCTACTTCGACAACGGTGACTTCATCACCACCTTCGACTTCCGCGATGGCACGACGGACGTGCTCGACCGGTTCATGGCCGTCGGGCACATCAACGCTCGGGATCTCTTCTACGACAGCATCTACTTCAGCCAGGAAGCGAACCTGGCATTCATCCCCGAGCCGGGCTCGGCGGCGCTGCTGGGGCTCGGGGCGCTGCTCGTGCTGCGCCGGCGCCGGGCCGCCTGAGCCGATTGCACCTCAGAGATGGAGCGCCGGGTGCCACTGGCGGCTTGCCCGTCAGTGCCCGGGGCCGTGACGATCCCAACCATTTTAACCCGTTACTGACTTCCGGGCGGATAGAGCGCGTTACCGGCGTCGATGTAGGGTGGGTAGAGCGAAGCGAAACCCACCACGAATGTCGGTGATCCTCGATACGCCGTGGTGGGTTTCGCTGCGCTCGACCCACGCTACACCCAGACCCGACGCGCTCCGCCATTCTGCGAGCGGTAGCCATCGCCCCCCGGGCGATGCGAACGCCCGCGCGCCAACGCACTCACCCCACGTCGATGAGCCCCAGCGCCTCACCATACTGGCTCAGCAGCAGCCGGCGCAGCGTCGCATGCTCCTCCGCCTCCAGCGTCGGGTCCTGCTCGACGATCGCCATCGCGTCGCGCCGCGCCAGTTGCAGCAGCTCCAGGTCGCGCGGAATCTCGGCGACCCGCAGCGGTGGCAGGCCCGCCTGCCGCGTGCCGAAGAACTCGCCCATGCCGCGGATCTCCAGGTCAACCTCGGCGATGCGGAACCCGTCGTTCGTCGATGTGATCGCCTCCAGGCGCTGCCTCGCCTGCTCCGTCGTCGGCTCGCCGATAAACGCGCACACGCTCGTGCGGCCATCCGTCGCCCGGCCCACGCGGCCGCGAAGCTGGTGAAGCTGCGCGAGACCAAACCGCTCGGCGTGCTCGATGACCATCATCGTCGCGTTGGGCACGTCCACTCCCACCTCGATCACCGTTGTCGCCACCAGCACGTTGATGCGCCCGCGGCGGAAGCGATCCATCACCGCTTCGCGCGTACGCCGCTTCACCCGGCCGTGGATGTGCGCGACGCGAAAGTCATCGCCGAGCATCCGCCCAAGCATCTGCGCATGCTCGCGCACGCTTTTGAGCTGCGCCGCCGTCTCGGCCCGGTCGCCGCCGGCCTCCACCGCGGGCACGACCACGTACGCCTGCTCGCCACGGGCCAGGCGCTGGCGCATGTGCTCGTAGACGAGATGCGACCGCGCCGGCTCGACCAGGCGGTTGACGATGCGGCCGCGGCCCGGCGGCAGCTCGTCGATCGTCGAGACGTCCAGGTCGCCGAACAGCGTCAGGCTCAGCGTCCGCGGGATCGGCGTGGCGGTCATGACCAGGTGATGGGGCGTGGCGAGCTTGCCCTCCGCCGCCGCCTCGCTCGCGGCCCGCGAGCGGAACGCCGCGCGCTGGGCGACGCCGAAGCGGTGCTGCTCGTCGATGACCACCACCGCCAGGTCCTGAAATCGCACGCGCTCCGTCAGCAGCGCATGCGTGCCCACGACCAGGTCCACCTCGCCCTGCTTCAAGCGTTGCTCCAGCGCCCGGCGCTCGGCGCTGTTGGGCGGCGGCTGCGCCCCGGTCAGCAGCGCCAGGCGCACCTGCGAGCCGGCGAGCATCGCGCTGATCGAGGCGAAATGCTGCTCGGCCAGGAGCTCCGTCGGCGCGATCAGCGCCCCCTGCTTGCGCTCCGCCACCGCCATGAGCAGGCCGTACAACGCCACCACCGTCTTGCCCGAGCCCACGTCCCCCTGGAGCAGGCGGTTCATCGGCCGCGGCCGCGTCAGGTCCGCGGCGATCTGCGCGCAGACGCGCTGCTGGGCGGGGGTGAGCTCGAATGGCAGGCGGGCGCGAATGTGCTCGTCGATCGCCGCGTTGTGCTTCAGCGGTGGCGCCGCAAGACGCTGGGCGACGTACGCGCGTTTCACCGCGATGCCCAGTTGAAGCAGGAACAGCTCGTTGAACGCCAGACGACGACGCGCCGACGCCGCCTGCTCCTCGTCGGCTGGCTGGTGGATCATGCGATACGCCTCGGCGAGCCGGGGCATCGCGTGATGCTGGCGCACGGGCTCGGGCAGCGGGTCGCGCACCAGCGGCAGCAGCCGGGGCAGGGCGTCGGCGATCAGCCGCTCGATCTGCCCCGAGGGCAGGTCCTCCGTCGCGGGGTAGATCGGCCGCAGCCGCTCCTCGTGGGCCGGGGCATCGTCGGTTTCGTCAAGCACCTCGAAGCGCGGGTTGATGATCTCGAAGTAGCGCCCTTCGACGTAGCGCTTGACCTTGCCCTGGACGCGAAGCTGCATCCCGGCCGTCAGCTTCTTGCGCAGGTACCCGGCGTTGAACCACACCAGGCGCAGCGTGTCGCTGTCGTCCTGGAGCGTGGCCTCGAGGCGCGACTTGCCGCGATAGGAGCCGACCCAGCGCATCGCCGCGATGACCCCGCGCGCCGAGCCCACCGTGTCGACAACGAGATTAGCGATCGGCTGCTCGCCCGTCTCGTGCTGGTAGCGCGTCGGAAGGTGGCGCAGCAGGTCGCTGGCGGTGTGGATGCCCAGGCGGGCCAGCAGCCGCGCGCGGGCGACGTTGACGCCGGGCAGCGAACGCACGTCGTCCGCCAGACGCATCGGAACGCTTGCCTGCTCGGCCTTGCCGGTCATGCGGCAATTCTAGGACAAGGCACGAGGGCACGAAGCCGAAGGTCAATGTGCGCGTTGCCGCCCCCTCCCTTGGCGAGGTGCCGGCAATCCACGGGCATCGAACACACCCCCTCCCAACCTCCCCCGGAGGGGGAGGGGTTGCCGGGCATCAATGAAAAAAGGTCTCGGCCGGGGAGGCAGCCGGCACGAGACCCGATCCAGGGTCAGGCAGTGCGGATGGACCATCCATCCGCCAGTGATCCAGGACTTGTTGTCGCTGCCTCTCGGCAGCCACTGCAAAGGTCCAATTCAACCGCCCATGGGGCAACGCGGCGGCGCGTTTTTTCTGCCGCGCCGACGCCCCGCGCCCATCTATGCCGATCGCACCGGCCCGCGGCCGTGCAGCCGGCACCGGTGGCCCCGGGCGTGGACGGCTATACTCCGGCCATGAACGCCCATCCCAAGATCGGCCTGTTCCCCGGCACGTTCGACCCGATCACCAACGGGCACCTGGACATCATCTGCCGCGGGCAGGTGCTGTTCGATCGCCTGATCGTCGCCATCGGGCACAACCCCGCCAAGGACGTGCTCTTTTCCATGGACGAGCGCCGCGACATGATCCACCAGCTCCTGCGCCGGCGCTGCGACGAGCACGTGGAGGTCGCCTGCTACGACGCCCTGACGGTCGACTTCGCCCGCGAGGTCGGCGCGACCGTGATCCTGCGCGGGCTGCGCAACACCACGGACATGAACTTCGAGTTCCAGCTCGCCCAGACCAACCGGGCCGTGGCCGACATCGAGACCGTGTTCGTCATGACCGGCGAGGCCTTCGCCTTCACCAGCTCCACCCTCATCAAACAGGCGGCCGCCGGCGGCGAACTCGACCGGTTGCGCCGCATCCTGCCCGACCTCGTCGTCGAGAAGCTCAAGCAGAAGAAGCGCGAGCACGGCGGCAAGCTGCCCTGGACGCGCGATGATCCGTTCAAGGATTAGGAAATACCCACGGATGAACACAGATAAAGGCAGATAAGGAAAGCAGGAAGGGCAGGAAGGCAGGAAAAGAGGCAGGCAGCGAAGAAACGCCAAGTCGCGAAGGGTCAGAGGCGTTCAACGAAAACAACCTCTACTTCGTGCCCTTCGCCTGCTTCGCTTCTTCGCGGTTTTCCAAGGTCCGATCTGTGTTCATCCGCGTGCATCTGTGGCTATTCCCTCACCGCGCCTCGTCGAAGATCTGCCAGATCTGCCACTGCTCGTCGTTGAAGTCACCGGCCGGGGAGATGTGCGTGCTGGCTGACAGCGGCTCGTCGAAGCGGTGGCGCTCGACCCAGCGCACGGCGCTGTCGCCGTAGAGCACGTTCACGCCCGTGCCGTGGCGGGTGTCGACGCGCTCGTAGGTGCCGACGGTGTCCGCGAAGATCGCCTCGCGGCGCAGCTCGTCGAGCTGCGGCATCGTCGGCGGCCACTCGGCCCAGCCCCAGTCCTCCACCGGCCGTGAGCCGTAGCCGCCCTGGATGCCCGTGAGGTGGTCGGGGATGTCCGGCGGGGGCCAGGGGTTCTCCGGCGTGTTGAACATCTGCCCCGGGCTGGTCTCGGCCGGGCAGTAGAACGCCTCGGGGGCGTGCATGTAGCCGGCCTGGTAGACGTGGCCGAAGAGCACGTAGATGTCGGCGGTGTTGCTGTAGATCATGGTGTTCCACTGCATCGTCCCGCCGCGGTAGCCGATGGGCACCTCGCCCTCGTGCTCGGCGGCGTAGGCGTGGAACGTCTGGTGCACGGTGCGCAGGTTGGCCTGGCAGCGCATGCGCACGGCCGAGCGGCGCGCCGCCGCCAGCGCCGGCAGGAGGATCCCGACCAGCAGCGAGATGATCGAGATCACCACCAGCAGCTCGATGAGCGTGAAGGCCCGGGCGCGTCGGCGCATGGGTGCATTGTAGAACAGAGGGAGCGGGCCGCTGCGGGCATCGTCCCAAGCGCTGCCAGGCAGACAAAAGGGCGCCGTCCCGCGGGTTCAGGACGGCGCCCTCACGGAAGGGGAAAGGCGCCGCCGCCCATGGCCACGGCGGCGCTGAAGCACGGCGTCGGTAAGGCCGGGCTAATCGGCGGATCGCGGCGCGTCAAGGGTGATCGCGCCTTCGTCGCCAACGTCCTGCCGGGCCTGCGAGAGCCAGTCATTCAGGTCAGCGAGACTCGATTGTCCGAAGATCGGCTGATGGACCCACTCGGCCCGCTCCCCCTCGCCATCGGCCTGATCGCCAATCGGCGCCGCCTCAGGCTCCTGCTCGCCGTCGGCAGGGACGCCGGTGAGCGACCGCGCGTCGGCGAGTCCGATTCCCGCGGCCGCCGCCCCCCCCGGCTCGCTGGCAGGGCCGCCCCCAGCCGCTTCCGCGCTCGCGGGGGCCGGGGTGGTCGTGGCTGTGGCGGTGGTGGCGGGGGTGGGGGCGGGGGCGAGGGCGAAGCTCTGCTGGGCGACGGCGTAGGCCACCAGCCCCGCCACGCCCAGGGCCAGGATCGCCAGCGCCCAGGAGACGACGGACATGATGGTGAACTGACGCTGGCTGCGGGTGAAGAGCCGGCGCACCTGATCGTCGCTTTGCTCGCTGCGCTCGGCGAGGCGTTGCAGCACGGCGGTGCCCGCCTGCGAGGAGTCGGTCATCCGGCCCAGGGTCTCGCTGAGTGACGAGAAGCTGGAAAGGATTTGCTCGCCGTTGTGCTGGCTGGCGTCGAGCTGCTGCTGGATGATGTTCATCGACCGCTCATGGGTGTCCGCCGCCTGGGCCAGGCCCTGGATCGCCTGGGTCAGCCCGGCGGTGTGGCGGGACTGCTCGGCCAGATGGCCCTGGATGGCTTCGAGGGTCCGGGTCTGGTTGCGCTGGGCCTCGGGCAGGCTCTTGAGCGCCTCGGGCAGGCCCTCCATCATCGCCAGCAGCCGCTCGGAGCGATCGCTCTGGGCCTGCATGTGCTGCTGGATCGAGGACATGAGGCCCACGACCTCCTCGTAGGCCCCCTGGAGCTGGGCGATGGCACGATCGCGGCTGGCGGCCTGCTGGCGGGCGGGCAGGGCCTCGCCGTTGCCCCGGCCGTTGGCGGCGGTGGCGGGGTCGCGGCGGAACCAACTCGTGAGATAGGACCATCCGGTGCTCAAACCTGACATGGGGAACTCCTTTCCGGGTACTGATGCCCCGGCTCATCCGGGCCGGGGGCGTCTCCAATCAATGAGATCGGCCCGGGTCGCCGGCCGGCTCCACGTTTTTGATCGGTGGCGCAAGTCGCGCCGACTGCCGAACTTGGTGAGATGACGGGCCCGCACGCCCTGCGTCGGCCCGCTCTGGCCCGCGTCCGCGGCCGCGCACTGGGCGGGGGCCGGGCCGGGGCCGTAGAATGGTTCTTATGGACGACATCACGCCGGAGACAAGCAGGACCGCCCTGGAGACCGTCGAGCCGATCGGCAAGCGGGTGCTCGTGCGCAAGGACGAGGACAAGAAGCAGACCAAGAGCGGCATCCACCTGCCGGACAAGATGGAGATCCCCACGCTGACCGGCCGGATCGTGACCATCAGCGCCGAGGTCGCCGCCGACTCGAACTACCCCATCGAGCAGTACGACCGCGTGCTGTTCCACCCCAAGGAGGCGATCCCGGTCGACTTCGAGGGGGACAACCGCCTGTTCGTCGTGCCGGTGGAAAACGTCGTGGCGGTGTTCCGCAGGCAGTGAACCACCTGCTCGGGCAAGGGGAACAAACCACCGATGCATTGTGATGCAAACCGATCAAAAAAGAGAAAGGCGAATAAGGAAGCCAGGAAACCAGGAACCCGGAAGGTGGTGAAGAGAGGTTGAAGGCTCTTGCCCCTGCCACTTTGTTCCCCTCCCTGCATTCCTGGCTTGCTCATTGTTCCCTTATCCGTGTGCATCGGTGGTTCCTTCCCGCCTTGACCCTGCCCGATAGCGAGGACATGCGTTGACAAGTGTGGGTCTGCCAGAGGAGCTTGCGGTTCAGCCGATGGGCGGGCCGTTTGACGTGCGCCTGCGGCTGCCGGGCTCCAAGAGCCTGACCAACCGCGCCCTGCTGCTGGCGGCGCTGGCGCGGGGCCGCAGCACGCTCGAAGGTGTGCTGCTGTCCGAGGACACCCGGCGGATGCTCGAGGCGCTGGCGGCGCTGGGCTTCGAGCTTGAGATCGACGAGCCGGCGCGGCGCGTCGTCGTCCGTGGCAATGGCGGACGCATCCCCGCACCCGACGCCACGCTGCACCTGGGCAACGCGGGCACGGCGTATCGGTTCCTCACCGCCGCGTGCTGTCTGGGCGAAGCAGGCGCCACCTACGAGCTGACAGGCATCCCGCGCATGCACGAGCGGCCGATCGGACAGCTCGTCGAGCCGCTGCGCCAGCTCGGGGCGCGCATTGACTACCTCGGCGAGAAGGGCTTTCCGCCGCTGCGCGTCCATGGCGGCGGGCTGCGCGGGGGCGCGTTGACGTTGACGCCGACACTCTCCAGCCAGTACATCAGCGCGTTGATGCAGGTCGGCCCCTGTTGCGACCAGCCGCTGGCGCTGCGCTTTGACGGGCCGGTGACGAGTCTGCCCTATGTGCGCATGACGGCCGGTCTGATGCAGCGCTTCGGCGCGATACTCTCGGCGGACGCGGGCTTCTCGCGTCTCGAGATCGGCACGCAGCCCTACGTGGGCGGGACGTACCACGTCGAGCCCGACGCCTCGAACGCCAGCTACTTCCTTGCCGCCGCGGCAGCGCTGCCCGGCAGCCGCTGCGTCATTGAAGGCCTGGGCCGATCGAGCCTCCAGGGCGACGTGGGTTTCCTTGACGTGCTGGCGCGGATGGGGGCGGATGTCGAGTGGCGCGACGACGAGATGCGCTGCGCCGCCCCGCCGGCCGGCGAGGGCCTGCGCGGCGTGGACGTCGATCTCAACGCCATGCCCGACATGGCCCAGACGCTGGCGACGTTGGCGACGCTGGCGCGGGGCGAGACGGTCATACGCAACGTGGGCAACCTGCGCGTCAAGGAGACGGATCGCCTGGCGGCGCTCAAGCGCGAGCTGACCAAGCTCGGCGCGGCTGTGCGCGTCGAGGGCGACGACCTGCGCGTGGCCGGCCCTGCCGACGGCCGGATCCGCCCCGCGGCGATCGACACCTACGACGACCACCGCATGGCGATGAGCTTTGCGGTCGTCGGCCTGGCGCGGCCGGGGGTGACGATCCGCCAGCCGGCGTGCGTGGCCAAGACGTTTCCCGAGTACTTCGACTATCTGGATCGCCTGCGCGAGGGCCTGGTGGCCGGGGAGGCCCGCCGATGAACGCGTTCTGGGCGTTTGCCCGGCAGATGCTGCACTATCGGCGGTTGCTGGCGGTCGGCTTCGGCGCGGCGCTGCTCGACGCCGCCAGCGCCTTCGGCGGCTTCGCCGCGCTGCTGCTGGTCATCGACCGCTTCTTCGGCGATGGCCAGCCCATGCGCGAGCTTGCCGCCGACTGGCTGGCGCACGATCGCCTGGCCGCCGTGCTCGGCGACGTGACGCACTGGGCCCAGCTCATCCCGGCCAGCGACTTCGGCGGGCTGGCGTTCGTGCTCGGGTTCGTGCTGTGCCTGGCGGTGTTCGGCGCGACGATGCGCTTCGTCTACCAGGCGTCGATGCTCACGGTCGTGCTGCGCACCGTCATGCGCGTGCGCAAGCGGGCGTACCAGCAGCTCATCCATGCCCCGCTGGACGTGCTCTGGACGCAGGGCACGGCGGACCACATCAGCCGGGTGGTGCGCGACTGCACACAGCTTTCCAAGGGGATGATGGCGCTGATGGGCCGGGCGATCCGCGACATCCTCATGGGCGTGGCGTTTTTGCTGCTGGCGCTGATCGTGGACTGGGGGCTGACGGCCATGTTCCTGGTGGCGGTGGCGGCGATCTACTTCTGCGTGCGCAAGTTCGGCAAGCGCATCCGCAAGGCCAGCCGACGGGCGTTCCGCGCCTTTGGCTACATGACCGGGGCGATGCAGGAGGCGTTGCAGGGAGCCGCGGCGGTGAAGGTGCACAACGCCGAGGGCTACGAGCGCCGGCGTTTCAACACCATCAACCGCCAGGTGCTCAAGCAGGAGCTGCGGGCCCGCACCGTCCGCGCGTTGAGCTCGCCGGTGACGGAGCTGATCGCGATCACGGGGGTGATCGCCATCTCACTGATCGCCGCGTACATCGTCCTGGCCCCCGACTCGACGCGCCAGCCGGCTGACCTGGTCAAGGTGCTGCTGCCGCTGGCGCTGGCGGGCAACAGCGTGCGGCCGCTGGCGCGGTTGAACAACACCTTGCAGGAGTCCGCCGCCGCCGCCGAGCGCGTCGCGGAAGTGCTGATGCTGCCCACCGAGCCCAACGCCCGGCATCGGCGCCGCGAGGAGCGGGCCCGGCCGACGCTGCCGCGGCATCGCCGCTCGGTGCGCTTCGAGAACGTGACCTACCGCTACCCCGAGCAGCCCGAGGCGGCGCTGCGCGAGGTGAGCCTGGCGGTGAGCTTCGAGCAGACGGTGGCGATCGTCGGGCCCAACGGCTCGGGCAAGAGCACGCTGCTGAGCCTGCTGCCGCGCCTCATCGAGCCGGCGTCGGGACGCGTGCTCATCGACGACGTGGACATCGCCACGGTGAGCCTGCGCTCCCTGCGCGCCCAGATGGCGCTGGTCAGCCAGCAGACGGTGCTCTTTGGCGGCACGATCGCCGAGAACATCGCCTATGGGCTGCGCCACGCGACGCGCGAGGCGATCGAGGCGGCGGCGCGCCAGGCCCACGCCCACGAGTTCATCGTCGAGATGCCGGGCGCGTACGACGCGACGCTCGGCGAAGCGGGCACGGGCCTCAGCGGCGGCCAGCGCCAACGCCTGGCGCTGGCGCGCGCCATCCTGCGCGACCCGGCGATTCTCATGCTCGACGAAGCCACCAGCCAGGTCGACACCGATTCCGAAACCAGGATCGCCCAGGCGCTGCACGGGCTGCGCGGCGGGCGCACCACCTTCATCATCGCCCACCGCATGAGCACCGTCCGCGACGCCGACGTCGTCGTCGTCATGGACGCCGGCCGCATCGTCGACGTCGGCAGTCACGCCGAGCTCGACCAACGCTGCCCCACCTACCGCAACCTCGCCGCGAGCCAGTTGCAGCCGGTGGCGAAAGAGTGAACCACAGAGGCACAGAGAGCACAGAGTAGAAAAGTGAAGAGAAGAAGGAACCACCGATGCACACCGATGCACACTGATAAGAAGCGAACGTGAGGTTTTTTTTGTTGCGAGAAGCGAGTCTCGCCTTTTTTCCTGCCTTCCTGCTTTCCTTATTCCCTTCTTCTCCGTGCCCTCTGTGCCTCTGTGGTTAAAACCCCCCGCCATGTTTGACGAGCTTCGCGACAAGATCGGCGTCAGCTTCGAGCACCGCGTGCACTTCGCGCGCGACGTGCTCGACCCGGGCAACAACCTGCTCGCCGCGTGTCTCGACGGCGGCACCGGGACGCTCGCGTTCATCGACACCGGCCTGCTGCGCCACTGGCCGGGCCTAGGCGAGCGCGTCGAGCAGTACCTGCGCGTCCACGATCTGCACCTGGCGGGGCCCGTCCAACGCGTGCCCGGCGGCGAGCGATGCAAGAACGACCCGGGCGAGCTCGACCGGGTCCTCGAAGCCATCAACTCCGCCGGGCTCGACCGTCATAGCCACGTCCTGGTGCTCGGCGGCGGGGCCGTGCTCGACTGCGTCGGCTGGGCCGCCGCCATCGCCCATCGCGGCATGCGCCTCGTCCGCATGCCGAGCACGACGCTCGCCCAGGACGACGCCGGCGTCGGCGTCAAGAACGGCGTCAACCGCTTCGGCAAAAAGAACTACCTCGGCACCTTTGCCGTGCCCAAGGCCGTGATCAACGACGAGACGCTGCTGAGCACGCTGCCGACGCGGCACTGGCGGGCCGGCTTCAGCGAGGCGGTGAAGGTCGCCCTGCTCCAGGATGCGTCGTTGCTCGAGCGCATCGAGCGCGACGCCGGCGCCATCGACGCCCGCGACATGCGCCGCGCCCGCCCCGTCCTGCGCCGCACCGCGGAGCTGCACCTGCGCCACATCGTCGACGCCGGCGACCCCTTCGAAGCCGGCAGCGCCCGCCCGCTGGACTTCGGCCACTGGTCCGCTCATCGCCTCGAGCACGTCACGCGCCACGCGCTGAGCCACGGCGAGGCGGTGGCGATCGGCATCGCCCTGGACGTGACCTACGCCGAACTCGCCCGCCTCATGCCTCCACCCGCCGCCCAGCGCGTGCGACGCTGCCTCATGCAGCTCGGCCTGCCCATCTTCCATGAACGGCTGTGCGACACCGCCACGCTGATGCGCGGCCTGGAGGAGTTCCGCGAACACCTCGGCGGCGAGCTGACCATCCCCATGCTGCGCGACATCGGCGACCCGATCGACGTTCACGAGATCGACGCCCAGCTGCTTCAGCAGGCCGTCGCCGTGCTCATGGCCCAGGCCAGCGGCGTCGCCGGACGCGTCGGAAGCGGCGCGGAATGAGCCACGCACAAGGCACCATGCGGAAAGGGAGCTGCAATGACTGGTGAAGGTTGCCCCATGACGCGCACGCAGGTGATCGACCGCTACTTCCTCGAGCATCGCGCCAAGCTGCTGGACATCGCCGCCTTCCTTGATCGCGTCGATCGCGCGCAAGACGACGACGCCGACGAGGACCACCGCATCACCGCCATGCGCCAGGCGATCCAGGCCCTGCTCGAACCCGGCCCCGACCGCACCAAGCGTGTCCAACAGATATTCAGCGACCCTACCACCGCCCCCATCGCCTCCGCCGCCGGCCTCAAGGGCGCCGCCGGCGCGTGGGCGGGGGAGAAATAGCCACAGATGCACACAAATGAACACGGATAAAGGCAACTTACGCAGCAGGGCAACCCCCGGCTCCCGTTCCCGCTTTCCTGCCCTTCCTGCCTTCCTTATTTTTCTGCTCCGTGCTCTCTGTGCCTCTGTGGTGATTCCGACTTCGTGTTCATTCGTGTTCATTTGTGGCTTGTTCCCATGCACTACATCGACCCGCACATTCACATGGTCAGCCGCGTCACCGACGACTACGCCCGCATGGCCCAGGCCGGCTGCGTCGCCGTGACCGAGCCCGCGTTCTGGGCGGGCTTCGACCGCTCCTCGCCCGCGGGCTTCTACGACTACTTCCGCCAGCTCACCGAGGTCGAGCCCGCCCGCGCCGCGGGGTACGGCATCGCGCACTATTCGTGGATCTGCATCAACCCCAAGGAGGCGGAGGACGTCGGCTTCGCGCGCGAGGTGATCCAGCTCATCCCCGAGTTCCTCGACAAGCCCAACGTCCTGGGCGTGGGCGAGATCGGGCTGAACAAGAACAGCCGCAACGAGCTCGCCATCCTCGAGGAGCAGATCGCCCTGGCGGATCGCTTCAACCAGCTCATCCTCGTGCACACGCCGCACCTCGAGGACAAGCTCAAGGGCACGCGGCTGATCCTCGACGCGATCCGGCGCAACGGCAACATCGAGCCCGGCCGCGTGCTCATCGACCACGTCGAGGAGCACACCGTCGAGATGGTGCTCGACGCCGGGCACTGGGCGGGCATGACGCTCTACCCTGACACCAAGTGCACCCCGCAGCGGGCGGCGGACATCATCGAGACGTACGGCAGCGAGCGGCTGTGGATCAACTCGGCCGGCGACTGGGGCCCCAGCGATCCGCTGGCCGTGCCCAGGGCCCGCCACGAGATGCTCATGCGCGGCCACAATACCCAGACCGTCGCGCGCATCACCTACGACAACCCGGCGCGCTTCCTGGGGCAGTGCGAGCGGTTTTCGCTCGATCACAAACAAATGAGGAAGCCAGGAAGCCAGGAGTAAGAAAAGCCAGGGAGAGGGTGATAATGACTCTAGCTCACGAGGCGTTGACAGAGCGGATCATTGGTGCCGCGATCGAAGTTCATCGGCGACTTGGGCCGGGGTTCCTCGAGTCGATCTACGAGCGCGCTCTTGTAATCCAGCTCGCCAAGGATGGCTTGGCGGTCACTCAGCAGAAGGAGATCGCCATCGAGTATGACGGGCACGAGGTCGGAATCCATCGGCTCGACCTGCTCGTCGAAGACACAATCGTGGTGGAGCTCAAGGCGATCAGGAATCTGGAGGACATACACTTTGCCGTTGTCCGCTCCTACTTGCGCGCCGCCGACAAGCACCACGGCCTGCTGTTAAACTTCGCCAAGACAACCCTCGGGATCAAGCGCGTCATCCGGCGCTAGCTTTCCCCTTCCTCGTTTCCTGGCTTCCTCATTCGCCTTCATGCACGCATCTCACGCCCCCACCCCCGCCGTCGGCTACTGCACCAACGTCCACGCCGGCACCACGTTCGACGAGACTCTCGCGAACCTTCAGCAGCACGCGCTGGCCGTCAAGCAGCAGGTCAGCCCCGACGCGCCCATGGGCGTCGGCCTCTGGCTCAGCGCCGAAGCCGCACGCGGCATCATCAGCGCCGATCGCATCGACGAGCTGCGCCAATTCCTCGACACGCACGGCCTCTACGTCTTCACCCTCAACGGCTTCCCCTACGGCGACTTCCACGCCGGCCGGGTCAAGCACCGCGTCTATGAGCCGAGCTGGGCCGACCGCAAGCGACTCAACTACACGCTCGACCTCGTGCGCATCCTCACCGCCCTGCTTCCCGAAGGCGGCGAGGGCGGCATCTCCACGCTGCCCATCGGCTGGCCCAGCATGATGGACGCCGCCGCGACGCGCGTCGCCCGCGATCACCTGCTCGAGCTTGTGCATCAGCTCGCCCGCGCCGAGCTTGACTCGGGCAAGCTCATCCACGTCGACCTCGAGCCCGAGCCCGGCTGCGTCATGTCCACCGGCGACCAGGCCGTCGCGTTTTTCCGCGAGCACCTGCTCGGCCACGCCGACGATCTGAGCGTCAAGGCCTACCTGCGCATCTGCCACGACATCTGCCACGCGGCCGTGATGTTCGAGGACCAGGCCGAGGCCCTGCGCCGGTACGCGCAGGCGGGGCTGGGCTTGGGCAAGGTGCAGGTGTCGTCCGCCGTGCGCGTCGCGTTCGACGAGTTGAGCGACGAGCAACGCGACCATGGCGTCGCCGCGCTGCGCCAGTTCGCCGAGGATCGTTACCTGCACCAGACATGCGTGCGCGACGCCGATGGAAAGATCCACTTTTTCGAGGATCTGCCCGACGCTTTGAGCGCACACCCACCGCGGGGCCAGTGGCGGGGCGAGTGGCGGGTCCACTTCCACGTGCCGATCTACCTCGACGGCTTCGGCCACCTGGCGACGACGCGCGATGCCATCGACGAATGCCTGCCCGTCGCGCAGCGCCTGGGTGTGCGCGCCTTCGAGGCTGAGACCTACGCCTGGCCCGTCCTGCCCACGGAGCTGCGCGTCGACGCGCTGGCGGACGGCATCGCCCGCGAGCTCACCTGGCTGCACGAGCGGATGGGCACGCCATGACCCCCGCCACGCCCGCCCTGCGCCCCTGGCTCGAGCTCGCCCGCGTCTCGAACCTGCCCACGGTCTGGTCCAACGTCCTCGCCGGGCTCGTGCTGGGCTTTCTCGCGGCCGTGACGTCCGGCCAACTCCCTCCGCCGCCAGCGGACATCGGCCGACTCCACCTCGCCGGCCTGCTCGTGGACCAGAGCCTCGCGCTGCTCGTGGCCATGAGCCTGCTCTACATCGCCGGCATGATCCTCAACGACATCGTCGATCTCGGCATCGACCGCCGCGAGCGCCCCGCGCGCCCCCTGCCCGCCGGGCGCATCAGCGTCCGCGCCGCGTCCATCGCCGTCGCGGTCTGCTTCGCCCTGGGCCTGGCGCTGCTGCTGCCTCATCAGCAGTGGCTCAACATGCTCACGCTCGGCCTGGCGCTGGTCGTGACGATCATTCTTTATGACGTCGTACACAAGCGCACCGCCTGGGCCGCGCCGCTCATGGGCGTCGCCCGCGCGCTGGTCTACATCATCGCGGCCGCGAACTTCCCGATGACCGCCGGCGCATGGTGGAGCTTCGTTGCCGGCCCCGCGATCGCGCTGGCGATCTACACCACCGTCGTGACACTCATCGCCCGCAACGAGGCAGACGCGGTGGTGGTGGCCGGGGCGGGGGCGGGGGCG
>SLDI01000056.1:0-8618 GCA_007125385.1 Phycisphaeraceae bacterium
GGCTACACGCACCTGCTGCTGCTGGGCCTGCGAACGATCTGGGCGCCGGCGGTGGGCGCGACGCCGGTGCTCTTTGCCGCCAGCGCCGCGAGCATCGTCGCGGCGGCGGCGATCGCGTGGGTCGCATCGATGGCGGCGATCAGCCTGACCACCTGGCGGCTGACGCGCCGGACGCCTGCCGCCCTGCTGCGCAGCCTGGCGACCCCGGGCGAGGCGCCCGGCCGCTCATCGACCCGACTTACCTGGCTGGCGGTGGCGGTGTGTGGCGGGGCGATGATCGGCCTGGCGCGATGGGGCCACGACGCCTCGGGCGATGCGCAGGCTCTGGGCCTCGTCGGTGCGGGCGCGTTCATGCTGCTCGCCTGGCTGCTCGTGGCCCACCACGCGTTGGGGCGGCTCGGCGCCCGGCACGGCGCAGGCGGGCTGAGTTGGCCGCGACTGGCGTGGCGAGCGGCCGGGCGGCGCCCCGGCCGCAGCCTGGCCGTCATCGCCCTGCTCGCCTCGGGTCTGTTCCTGACCCTGGCCGTCGGCGCCAACCGGCAGACGCCGCCGCGCGATTCGCGCCCCGTCGACGGGCCGACCGGCGGCTATCAGCTCATGGTCAGCCTGACCCAGCCGCTGCCGCATCGACTCAACGAGAGGCCTGACGGCAGCGCGGACCCGGCCTGGGGCGACAGCGAGGTGCTGGCGATGCGGCTGACCGACGGCCCCGAAGCCGCCTGCGACAACCTCAACCGCCCCGCCCAGCCGCGGCTGGCGGGCGTGGAGGCGGCAGACATTGGCCTGCTGGCTGAGCGTGAAGCGTTTCGCTTTTTGTCGGTGGCGCCGGGCCTGCCACGGGACCGCAACCCGTGGAAGCTGCTCGAGGCCGACCTGGGCCCGGACGTGGTGCCGGCGATCGCGGACCAGCCCACCGTCGTCTGGGCCCTGGGGATGAGGCCCGGCCAGCGCCTGGCGTACACCGACGAGCAGGGGCGCAGCTTTGAGGTGAAGATCGTGGCCATGCTCGAGGCGTCGGTGCTTCAGGGCGTGTTGCTGGTTGATGCCCACAGGCTGCTCGAGCGCTACCCGCATATCGAGGGTTACCGCCAGTTCCTCGTTCGCTCGCACGCGCCCGAGGCGGTGGCGGGTCGGGTCGGGCGCCTCCATGGCGATCGCGGCCCCACCGTGGTGCCCACCATCGAGCTGCTGGGCAGGTTCCAGGCGTTGGAGAACACGTACCTCTCGATCTTCCTCGTGCTCGGGGCCCTGGGCCTGGCGCTGGGCAGCGTCGGGCTGGGCGTGGTGGTGCTACGGCAGGTCATGGATCGCCGCGGTGAGCTGGCCCTGCTGCGCGCGGTGGGGTTCAGCCGCGGGCGTCTCGTCGCGAGCCTGATGCTCGAGCACCTGGCTTTGGCGGGGGTGGGCCTGGCGGCCGGGGTTGCCGCCACCGCCGTGGCGCTCGGAGCCATGCCCAGGCAGGCTCTGGACGTGCCCTGGCCGTCGCTTGCCGGTGTGCTGATGCTGCTGGTGATGAGCCTCGTCGCATGGACCGCGCTGTCGGCCTGGTGGGCGACGCATGGCTCGCTGCTCGAGGGTTTGCGCCAGGAGTAGCCGTCAGTCACGGCTGTCGGCGAATTCCAGCGCCTGGAGCATCCGATGCGGGGCGCGGTGGGGGTCGACTGCCAGGTCGATCGTGAACCGGTCGCCGGTGTTTGAAAGCGTATGCACCCGGCCGTCGGCATAGAGGACGTTGACGTCCCGCCGCCGATGGTTCGTTCGCGTGAAGATGCCGAAGGGGTTGAACTGCGGCGGCGCGAGCAGGTTGCCGTCCATCACCAGGGCGCGGATGGGCCTGCCCTGACGGTTCATGCCCAGGTCCGCGAGTCGAATATGCCCTGTGTCCGGCGGATAGCTGAATTCGACCACAGAGCCGTGCCGGTAGAAGTAGCTTCCCTGGACCTGTCGGCGGCCGATGGCCTCGATCTCCTGCTCGGTCATGATCGGCTGGTCGTTGGCGGGGCAGAACAGCGCATGGGAATGCTGAGCCAGGTAAGGCTCCAGCAGCAGCCCCAGCCCCACCGGCTGGCCGGTGTGCAGACTCACCAGGTTGGTGACATGGCCGGTGTAGAGGTAGAGGTTGGTAATGGTCACCGGGGGCGCGGTGGGCCCGAAGGGGATGGTTCCGCGATGATCGTGGGCGTGGTTGTGGATGGCGATGCCGAGTTGGCGCTGCTGGGCCATGCAGGTCGTTCGCATGGCGCTGTGGCGTGCCTGGGCGAGCATGGGCACGAGCAGGCTCATCAGCACTGCGATGAGGCTAAGGCTCACCAGCAGTTCAACGAGGCTCAGCCCGGGATGTCGCCGTGGCACGCGGGGCATGTCGGTTCAGTCCGGTTGCCTAAGCCGTGCGCGTCTCAGCAGGCCCGTCGCCAGCAATGCCAGCAGCGCGGCCGCGGAGGAGGGCTCGGGAATCTGCACCACCCGGACATGGTCAACATTCCAGAAGCCGCTGAGCCCGTGCGCGGGCATGATGTCGATGACGATCGGCTCGTCCAGCCACGGGTCGGACGCCTTGACCAGGGGCGTGCTGAGCTCGAAGTCCAGCACCCGGTTCTGCTCGAGTTGTGTGCTGAGCACCTCGGCAGCAGCCACCTCCAGGCGCTGACCATCCTGCTCCCAGGCCAGGCGGAAGCGCAGCACGGCTGGCGGCGCGTCGGGGTCCGGGTCATGCGGGTTGTCGGTACGCGGATCCCGGCCCGCCAGCGCGCTGGCGGGCGCGACACCGATCGTCAAGCGATACAGCATCCCCTGCTCGTAGGGGCGGCTCAGACTCTGGTGCAGTCCAATCGGCGGCTGACCCGGCTCAAGGTTGGACGGATCCTGGGCGCCGATGAACGCCATCTGTCGGCCGTCGACCCCGTCGATGTGGGTCGGATCGTCCACCGGCTGGTTGAGGAACACCCCCGTGTCCAGCATGCCCGACTGGCCCAATTCGGGGATCGAGTACGTCGGGCCCGACCTGACCCAGGCGTCGATCTCCGGCAGGGCGAAGAAGGGTGAGGCGCCCGCGTCGGGGCTCTCAAACGAGCCGTTGGCCACCGGGATGATCCCGGCTTGAACCGGGCCAGGCCCCGCCGCGAGCGTCAACATCATCGCGGCAACCGCCCCTGCCCATGTCACCAGCGTGTCGCGCACCATCATCACTCCTCCCGCCGGCGAACAGGTCCGAGGTGACGGCCCTGCTGTCACCGGGGTTTCACCTCGGCCGGCGTCAAAGCCACCGCGTCGCCCGGGCGAGCAGGCGGCAATAGCGCACGTAGTTGGGCCAGGAGACGTCGCTGGGCACACCATGGTCGCAGCCGGGGATGTAGCCGCCGGCGTCGATGGCGGGTTGCAGCCGCTCGATCTCCCGGTCGATCGCCTCGCCGCCGACGGCGATGCACCGCTTGTCCACGCCGCCGCGGTAGGCCATGCGCGTCTCGTGCTGCTGGCGTAGCGCGGGCAGGTCGTTGCCGGCGGCGACCTCCATTGGCGAGGTGGTGTTGAAGCCGGCGTCGATCCAGACCGGGATCAGGTCCGCGACGCAGCCGTCGGAATCGACCTCCAGCACGGGCACGCCCGCGTCGCGGGAGAGCGTTGTCCAGTGCGACCAGCACGGCAGCAGGAACGTGCGGCACATCGCGGGGCTGATCATCGACCTTTGCTTGTAGGCCATGTCCTCGTTGAACGTGAGAAAATCGGGCACGAACTGCTCGAAAATGCGCTCGAGCATGCTGGCGACGAAGCGGCACCAGAAGTCGATCATTTCGTGGGCGAAATCCGGGTCATCCAGCAGCAGCATACACAGGTTTTCGAAGCCCAGCCATTCACGAAGCTGCCAGAACGGCCCCGAGATCGTCAGGCCGGCCGGGTACGTGCGGTGTTTGAGCGCGGCGCAGCGCTGCGGGAAGTCCGCGGGGAACCGCCCTGGCTGGTCCACGTGATAGCGCCGGGCCATGTCGTGCCAGTCGGCCCGGGTCTGGACGGGGCAGCGGATCCAGGTGCGCGTGACGAAGTCCGGTGCCCCGCGCAGGTCCGCGGGGCTGAAGATGTCGGCGATCTCGCAGACGTTGCCCTTCCAGTCCTGGACGATCATGGTGCCGGCCGCACTCCGCGGCGCGTTGGCGCGCGCGGGCCGGTGCTCGAGCACCTTCTCCTGGAACTCGGGAATCATCGTGAAACACACATCGGGCTGGATGCGTTCCCGCGCCGGTTCCGCGGGCATGCCGATGAGCGTGCGAACGTACTGGTGGTAGTCCCGTACGTCCGGTGGCAGCCCCTGGCGGTGCCAGGCGTCGAGCGTGGAGCGCCGTCCGCCTCCCGGGGCGAACGGGACGCGGTCGGGCTTCTCATGGCGCAGCGTCGCGAGGAAGCGGTCGCGCTCGGTCATGGCGGAAGATGGCGTCATGGCGGGGGATCCATTACGTCGAGCGGCTGGCTTGCTCGCGGTCCATGATCTGCCAGGCCTTGCGGATGTAGTGGCGGTAGTGCGCCAGCGGCGTGCCGTTGGGGATTCGATGATCCAGGCCCAGCACGCATCCGCCGCTGTGAACCATCGGCGGGATCTTGTACTCAAGCTCGGCGTCAATCCGCTCGCGATTGCACCGCAGCACGTGCTTGTCGATGCCACCGACCAGCGCCAGCCGCGTGCCACAGCGCTGCCGCAGCTTCACGAGGTCCATGTTGGCGGACGCCTCGATCGGATGTAGGACGTTGATCCCGGCGTCGATGAGGTTGTCGAGGATCGCGTTGACGTCGCCGTCGGTGTCGATGTCGAATAAGCGTGCCCCGCGTTCGCGGAGCATGCTCCAGATGGGCTTGTAGTAAGGGGCGAGGAACGCGTCGACCTGCCGCGGGCCGAACAGCGGCCCGCTCTTGCCCGCCATGTCTTCGTGGACGCTGAGCTGGTCGACTTGCACCGCCTGGCAGACGCGCTCGAGCACGCGCCGCGCCGTGTCGCCGATGGTTGCGAGCATGTCGGCGATCAGCTCGGGCTGGTCGTACAACGCCAGGCACAGCGCTTGCTCGCCCATGAGTTGCCGCGGCTCGTCGAAGCCGCCGGGGATGCCGACGGTGACCACCCGCCCGGCCGCCAAGTGCTCGCGCGCGACCGGCGCCCAGCCGGGCGTGAAGCGCTGTTCACTGAACGCGTAGTGATGCTTGATCGCCCGCCAATCGTCCATGTTCGCGACCGGATGATCCAGCGGCAGCGGCAGCGTGGACACGCCCTTGATCAACTCGACGCGCCGGCCGTAGTGGTCCGTCGCCAGGATGTGGCGATCGTCCTCCTCGATGACGCGCGGCTCAGGCCCGCCCATCCAGCCGGTGTTGACCGGCACGCTGCCGAGCATGGGACGGCGAAAGGCGAACGCCGAGAGATCCAGCTCCGCGGCGGTGGCGCCCTCGGCCGCCCACTGCTGCTTGAGCCCGACGAGCGGGCCGAAGATCTCCGTAAACAGCGGCCGCTCGTTGCGCACGAACGTCATGTGGTCGAGGTACTCGATCCGATCGACCTCCATCGACCGGTGGACGGCCAGAGCCTGATGCAGGTCGGTGATTCGGCGGGGGTAGCGTGCCATGGACTCGGGCGGTAACTCAAGTGAGTTCGTATTGACGGCACAGCGGTTCGAATGGCTGGTCCAGTTGCTCGGCGTTTCCAGGCATTTCAATCACGGCCGCGCCTGGCGTGCCGGTACTCGCGGCGAGGGCGATGGCACGCCCGGCGATCAAAGGATACCATTGTCTGTTGATCTGCGCTGCGGGCATGGCCCTGAATTTCCCACGGCGTGGCAGGTGACACCCATGACACGCGACCGCGACATCCTTCGGGCCCTGGCGGGTCGGCTGCGCCACGCCGCGGATGCCCCGGAGATGGCGCGACGCCGCCAACTCTGGCGAGCTCACAACGCCCTGCGCCCGGCCAAGCCCATGATCCTCTGCTTCCCCGAGGGCTCATGGGACGAGCTGGTCAGCGATCGCGACTGCCGCTGCCGCGATCCGCAGCTCCGCCGCTGGGAGCTGACGCTGCGCCGGCGGATCTTCGCCTGTGAGCAGATCGGCGATGACCAGCCCGTCGAGCCGTACTTTGACCTGAACTGGCGCGTTGAGGTGAGCGACTTCGGCGTCAACATCCCCCGTGTTGAAGGCGACAACCGCGGCAGCTTCGTGTGGGATCCGCTCATCAAGGATCTCGAGCGCGACTTCGCCAAGCTTCGGCCGCGCACCTTCCGCGTCGATCGCGAGGCGACGCAGCGCGACCTGGAGCGCGCCGATGCGATGTTCGGCGACCTGCTCACGGAGCTCGTACGCGACCCGGCCGGGGGCAACAGCTTCGTCTTCAACCTCTGGGGCCCGGGTCGCACCGCCAAGGTGCAGTGCGACGCGTGCTCGACGTTCGGGCCCGCGGCGTTCCGCCGCTTCGTCAAGCCGGCGTTGACCCAGCAATGCCAGTGGCTGGACTACTCGATGTTTCATCTGGATGGCGAGTCGTGCCTGCCGAGCCTGGACGAGATCCTGGACATCGAGCCGCTGGACGCCGTGGAATGGACGCCGTCGAAGCTGTCGGTGGGCGACAGCGGGGGTAATCCGCGGTGGCATGAGCTTTACCGCCGGATCCTCGCCGCGGGCAAGAGCGTGCAGGCGATCGGCGTCCGGCCTGAGGAGGTCATCCCGCTGCTCGACGCGTGCGGGCCGGAGGGGATGTTCATCACCTGTGCCGCGGCGAGCGAGGCGGAGGCGGGCGAGCTGTTGGAGCGGGTGGAGGCGTACCGATAAGGGCGGCACGGGACGCCCACTGGCGCTGAAGGATGTGACCATGACCGCGGGTGCTTACGCCAGTCTGAGTTGCGAGCATCGTGCAAAGGTCGACGCCCTGCTGGCCGACACCCGCGCCAACGACGGGCTCGCTCCGCTTGATGTCGAGGCATTCTGGCGCGACCAGGCGCTGGCCCGCCGCGACCCCTTCGGAGCCGACATTCCCCAGGTGCCCTTCGGCGCGATCTGCACCTGGGAGTGCATATTCGACGAACTCGGCCTGGAGCAGGACTGGCTTCGCTTTAATCGTGATGAGGCGTGGGCGCTGGAGATCAGCCGGCGGTACAACGATCGCGCCGAGCGCATCGTGGGCCGACGTCTGCTCAACGAGTCGCCATCGGACCCGGCATGGCAATGGCCCGAGATCAAGGCCTTGCATGACATCTTTGAGGCCGAGTACGTCTGGGAGGGCGGCAAGAGCGGGAGTTGGTGGCTCAAGCAGGCCGTGGACTCGCCCGCGGGGCTCAATGCGCTGCTCGACCGCGTGGAGAAGCGTCTGGAGGATTTGCGCGCGTTCATGCTTCCGGTGAACTGGGAGGCGGAGAAGGCGCGGCTGACCGCGCTCGGATCCCCGGTGCCGCGCTACCGTCATCAGCGTGGCCCGTGCACGTTCGCGTGCTCGATCTACGGAGCCGAGAACGTGCTGATGCTCGGCCATGACGACCCGGGACTCTTCGCGCGCTTCAGCGACGTGCTGGGCCGGGCCATCATCGCCCGCGCCCGGGTGCTCGACGAGGAGGCCGGGCTCAGCCCCGAGCAGGCACAGGATGGCTGGTCGTGGGCCGACGACCACTGCTGCCTGTTCAACCCGGCCCTCTACGAAACGTTCGCGATGCCGATCCACCGCGCCGTCTTCGCAACCTTCGCGCCCGCGGCGGAGCATCGCCGGTACCAGCACAGCGATTCGGACATGGCGCACCTGCTGCCGCTGCTCGGCGAGTTCGAGCTGACGGGGACCAACTTCGGCCCGACGCTCAGCGTCGTGGAAATCCGCCATCACTGCCCGCGGGCGGTTATCGACGGCCAGCTTGCGCCATTGACCTACAGCCGCAACGAACAGGCGAACATGGTCGCCGAGTTCCTGCGCGATTTCGAACAGGCGCGCGAGCAGCGGGGGCTCAACTTCACCACCGCGGGCTCGATCAACAACGGCAGCCGACTCACCGGCATGCGCCTGCTCATGGCCGCCATCCAGCGCCATGGCCGGTACCCTTGAGCTGCACCTGGCGTGTTTCTGCAACCAGCGGGGCACCGCCGAGCAGTGGATCAAGGGGGGAAAAGGCGGTGAAGCGGACACGGTCGAGCTGCCGGCGCTTCAACGCCAGCCAGGTGCGATGGCAGTTGCCCGTGCTGGCCTGCACGCTGGCGACCTTCCTGCGTCGGCGGACGCTGCCGGTGAGCGTCAAGCACTGGTCTCGGGCGACGCTGCAAGAGAAGCTGGTCAAGATCGGGGCCAAGGTCGTTGAGCGTGCCCGGTGCGCGATTTTCTCAACACGCGCTGAGACCGTGCACGGGTACCGCGCAGGCCTGCGTTCTGGGTGCAAGCGTGCCGGAGCTTCATTCTCGCCAGGCCACCGGGTTACACAACGCGCGCAGGTTCTCATGCGGCGTGCCGGGCGGAATCTCGCAGCCCGCGTTGACCAGCAGCGGGTTTCCCACGGTCCGGTACAGCGCTTCGATCGCCTGCCGGATCGACCCGGGCGTGCCGCGCATCACCACCGCGACCGGGTCCACATTGCAGCCCAGCGCCACCTGCGCCGGCATCGTGGCGCGGGCGTAGCTCA
>SLDI01000621.1:0-8600 GCA_007125385.1 Phycisphaeraceae bacterium
CGTCCCCACTGCCGGCACCTCCCCGGCTGACCTGCGTCGCGACATCCTCGCCGGGCGCATCACCGACGCCATGAGCTTCACCCAGCGCGTCTGGGCCGTGACCGCGCGCATCGACCGCGGGCGCGTCGCGACCTACGCGCAGATCGCCCGCCTGCTCGACTCGCCCCGCGCCGCCCGGGCCGTGGGCAACGCCCAGCGCACCAACCCCTACGCCCCCGACGTGCCCTGCCACCGCGTCGTCGCCAGCGACGGCCACCTGCATGGCTACGCCCACGGCCTGGCGCGCAAACGCCAACTCCTCCAGGCCGAGGGCGTCCGCGTCACCAGCGACCGCGTCGACCTGGCCCGCTTCGCCATGGACTGGTAAGGCACGGGGTGCGCCTCAAGAGGGAGCGCGTGCCACACCGCAGCGCCCAGCGTGCGTGTGCGGCTGCTGGACGCGGCACCGCCGCCAAGCGCATTGGCCCGGGCGCGCCGATGAAGGTATCATCGCGGTTCCTACGTTCGAGGACATCCAACCATGCGCATCACCGCCCTTGCCGCCGGGCTATTGAGCCTCGGCGTGATTCTCAGCCTCACCACCGCGGCCCCGGCCCAGGACGACGCCGACGACGCCGAGGACCCGCAATGGGAAAGCCGCCTCTCCGCGGGCTTTTCCGGCTCCGAGGGTGACACCCGCACCCAGTCGCTCAACGCACACTTCCGCACGCGCCTGCGCACCGAGCTGCGCCGCATCGAGTTCACCTCGCACTATTTCTTCGGTCGCAGCGCCGGCCGAACCGACCAGAACGAGGCCCAGGCCCTGCTGAACCACGACTGGCTGATGCCCGATTCGCCCTGGTTCGTCTTCGCGCGCGCCCAGTACGACTTCAACGACTTCCGCGCCTGGCAGCAGCGCGCCTCCTCGTTCGGCGGCGTCGGCTACGCCTTCGTCGACGAGGAAGACCTCGAACTGCTCGGCCGCGCCGGCGCCGGCGCCACCTACGAGTTCAAGGGCGGACGCAAGTGGACCCCCGAGGCCCTGTTCGGCGCCTCCGTCGCACGCTGGAACATCACCGAGAACCAGTCGCTCACCGGCTCCGTCACCTATTACCCCAACCTCGAGCACCTGCGCCAGTTCCGCCTCGACGCCGCGATCGAATGGACCGTCAAGATCAACACCGCCGACGGCCTGAGCCTGAGCGTCGGCGCCAACAACCAGTACGAGTCCCACCCGCTCGAGGGCGGCAAGCGCAACAACCTCACCTACTACGCGTCGGTCAACCTCGACTTTTGACCGCCTTCAATCCATCCGTAGCCGGGCCGCCGAAAAGCGGAGTTCGCGGAGCTTGTCAACGCGACCCGGCGGGACGGATCCGCATCGCGTCACGCACGGACAAGGCCGAAGCGGCCTTGTCCGTGGCACCCCCCCACAATTCGATCGAACGCGCTCCAGGCTCCGTCCAAAAAGGGGGTGCCACGGCTTGACCGCGAAGCGGCAAGCCGGGCGGCGGCCGATTGCGGCACGGCTTGCCCTTGCGGACAAGCCGTGGCACCCAACGCCGTGACCTTCACGCGTGGCGGCACTGATGTAGGGTGGGTTTCGCTTCGCTCTACCCACCCTACAGCCAAAGTTCACGGCGTTGCGTGGCACCCCCACTCCTGCGGTTTTCCGACCGAGCCTAATAGCGAATCTGGAAGCTCCCCGGCTCGCCGGGCTGGCCGAACTCTCCGGTCGCCTCGGCCGGCGTCACGTGCCGCTTCTGGACATAGCCGTCCATCGCCCGGCCCAGCTCCGCCAAAAAGGCCTCGACGGCCTCGGGCGTGCCCTCGAGCACCAGTCGCACGCTGCCGTCCGGCTCGTTGCGCACATACCCGGCCACATCGTGCCGCCGGGCGATGTCCGCGGCCGTGTACCGAAAACCCACGCCCTGAACCCGACCCTCGTATCGAACCTCGTACCGATGCATGAGGCCAAGTGTGCCGCGCTGCTCGCGGCTTTGCAAGGCGGGCACCTGGTCGCCCCTCCGTGCCCGTGCTCCCGTGCCTTGGCCCTACAATTCAACCATGCCCCCCGCGACGCGCTGCGATCCGTGGACCACCCGTCGGCTGCTGACGTGGACCGCCGAGTTCTTCGCCGAGAAGCACCTCGAGCATCCGCGCCTCTGCGCCGAGATGCTGCTGGCCCACGTGCTGGGCGTGCCGCGCCTGCGGCTGTACATGGAGGCCGACCGCCCCGCCTCGCCCGGGGAGCTCGACGCGTATCGCGCGCTCGTCCGGCGGGCCGCCGACCACGAGCCGGTCGATTACCTGGTCGGGCAGGCGCCGTTCTTCTCGATGTGGCTGAAGGTCACGCAGGCGACGCTGATCCCGCGTCCCAGCAGCGAGACGATTGTCGAGCACGTGATCACCACCCACCGGGCCGGTGGCGACGCCGCGCCGCGGATCGCCGAGATCGGCACCGGCAGCGGCGCGATCGCCATCGCCCTGGCCCGGCACCTGCCTGACGCGAAGCTGATCGCCACCGACATCAGCGACGCCGCGCTGGCGGTGGCGCGGGACAACGCCGCGGCCCAGGGCGTCGCCGAGCGTATCGACTTCCGCCTCGGCGATCTCTATGAGCCCCTCGCCGGCGAGGCGTTGGACTGGTTGGTGAGCAACCCACCGTACATCAGCGACGCCGAGTGGGCCGAGGTCCCGGCCAACGTCAGGGAGCACGAGCCGAGCCTGGCCTTGCGTGGCGGGCCGGACGGCCTGGCGTGCCTGCGTCCCTTGATCGCCGGCGCGGCCGCGCATCTCGCGCCCGCCGGCCGCATCGCCTTCGAGATCGCCGCCAGCCAGGGCGACGACGTGCTGGAGCTGGCCCGGCAGGCGGGGCTGCGCCAGCCGCACATCCTCAAGGATCACGAGAACCTGCCACGCGTGCTCGCCGCGCAGGTGCCGGCCGCATGACACGGTCAAACCGCGACCAGGGCGAGGCCGCCGGGATGCCCCTGGCCCGCGCTGATCCGTGCTTATCTCTGGAGGCCTCGCAGAAACCCGAACACCGGCGGAGCCTGCGACAGACCGCGAAGGAGCGAAGAAACGCGAAGGAGCAAGGGTCCAGGCTATTATTGATCCTTGAATGGTTGCATTAACCCAAAGTCGTGGGGTGCCACGGCTTGTCCCGAAGGGTAAGCCGTGCACTCGCCGACGATCGCACGGCTTGCCGCTTCGCGGTCAAGCCGTGGCACCCTGAACGGCGCCAACCAGCGGTTAAGCCAATCATTCAAGGGTCAATAAACCAAAGGAATCTCCTTCGCGCCCTTCGCCTGCTTCGCTTCTTCGCGGTTTTTCAGCGGGCCCCGTGTCGGTGGCTTCCTGGCGTTGTCGCACTAATCCGCCTCGGGGCTGCCGGTGATGATGCTGCGCACCGCCCGCCCCAGCCCGCGCGCCGGCGCCGGGCGGATGCGCGGGTCGCCCACGGTGTTGTAGAACTCCACCGCCGTCAGCCCCGCCTGCAACGCCGTCAGCGCCTCGCCCAGGACGTCGATGAACTCGACATCCGGCAGGGGCTGGAACGACAGCAGCGCAAAGCCCGACAGCTCACTGTCGCCGCCGGCCCACAGGTCCTCGACTCGGCCGGCGAGGCTGATCTGCAAGCCGCGGTTGTGATAGCTGAAGCGCTCGAAGACCAGCATGCCCTCGTCCACGCGGAAACGCCCCTCGCCCTGGCCCTCGGCCTGACGCCCCACCAGGCGCAGGTTCATGTAGTCGTAGAACCGCGAGAACAGCGGCACGGCCGCGAGATCCGACGCGCGCAGCGACATCGACCCCCGGCCGAACGCATCGCCCCAGCGCTGGTGATCCACCGGCAGCGCGGCCAGCAGTTGCGCCAGCTCCGGCGCCTCGTCGGGCACCGGCCGACGATCGAAATCCAGCGGCACCGACAGGTTCATCTGCGCCGACAGCCGCCCGATCGTCGGGTCGGCCTCCGGGCCCAGCCCCCGGGTAAGCATCTCCAGGTCGATGTCGTCGACCGCCGCGTCCAGGTGGCCGAACCACTGCCCCGTGCCCGGGCTGGGCCCGGCCCGCCGCACGGCCCGCGCCCAGAGGCTCAGCTCACCATCGATCGCCTTGAGCGACGCCTCGTCCAGGACGACCCGGCTGAGCCCCATCAGCGGTGCCGGCGCATCATCCGGGCGCTGAAAATCAAAGAACGCTCGCGCCTTGAACGCCGGCGGCTCGTCACCGCCGATCCGCAGCGTCCCGTACATCAGATCCTCGCCCGTCAGCTCCACGTCGAGCTGCATCAGGCCCAGCGGCCGATCGACGACGCTGCGACGCAGCCGCAGCTCGCCGCTGAACGCGCCCTGGGTCCGCGCCAGGTGCGGCGACAGCTCGCCCAGCGCCGCCGGACGCAGGTCGCTCCAGCTCAGGTGCAGCTCGCTGGCCAGCGGCGTGTCCAGGTCGATGCGCCCCGAGCCGGCGAGCGATCCTTCCAGCGTCTGGCCGCGAAGCTGCGTCAGGTGGACCACCTGCTCCTGCAGCGCCAGGGCCAGCTCGGCCTGTCCAAGCTCCAGGCCGTCGCGCGTCAGCTCAGCCTCGGCGCCCAGCTCGCCGCTGCCCCGCCGCGCCGCCACGTCAATCTCCAACTGGGCGTGCGCCCCGACCCGCCCCGCCAATCCACCAGCCAGTTCGATGGGCCAGTCCTCGAGGCTCAGATCCAGCCGCGGCCGCGTCGGCGTGGCCAGCGCCAGGCTCACCCGCCCCGTCAGCCGACCGTCCTGCTGGCGCGCCTCGATCTCGTCGACGTGCAGCCAGCCGTCGGCCAGCTCCAGCTCGCCCTGCAAGGCCTCGACGCGCAGCGGCGCGCGCTCCAGGTCGCGCAGCACGAACCGCCCGTCGACCCGCGTCGCCTCGCGCTGCCCCGCCAGGCCCCGCGCACTGACCGCCAGATCGGCCCGGCCCAGGGTCAGCCCCAGGGGCTGACCGAGCACGCCCTCGACCAGCGTCAGGTCGATGTCCTCGGCCTCCAGGCCGAGCAGCCCACGACCGGTGTGCCGGTTGAACCGCCCGCTGAGGTGCCACTGGCCGTCGAGCCACTCGATCGCGTCGGCGTGAAAGCGCGCCTCGTCGGCGTCGGCGTGGGCGTAAAGGCGCAGCTCCACGTCGCCCAGCGCGTCGCGATGCACGACCAGGTCGCGCGCCACCACGTTGGCCTCGGCGGACAGCTCCAGCGGCCGGAGCGTGCCCGTCAGCGACGCCTCGCCGGCGATCCGCCGCGCGCGGACCACCGCCTCATGCTCGTCGATCGCCAACGCCGCCACCGCCGCCGGCAGCGCCAACTGCTCGATGCGCACACGCAGGGCCAGCGGCTGCTCGCCATCGTCGAAGCGGTACGCCCCCTCGGCCGTGGCCTGGGTCCGCAGCGCCACCACCCGCGCCTCCTCGAGCACCGCCTGGCGATCGTCGCCGCTGACGCGCAGCTCCAGCGTCTGGATCGGCGCCGGCAAACCCGGCAGCGCCAGATGCCGGGCATCGAGCCGACCGGCCCACGTGCCCGCGGCGCGATCGAGCTGGCCCCGGCCTGTCACCAGCATGTCATGGGCCGGGTCCTGCGCCGTCAGGTGCGTCAGCTCGACGCGCGCCCCGTCAACGCGCAGGTGCGCCCGCGCCCCGTCCAGGCGATAGTCGCTGCCCTCGACGGCGAAGCGCAGCTCGCGCGCGTCCACCGTTGCCACCAGCTCATCCAGCCCCGTGCCCGTGGCGGTGAGCTCCACCACACCGCGGAGCGGGGCATCGTCGGCCACGCCCTCGAGGTGAGCCGTCGCCTGGACGCGACGCATCACCGGCCCGTGACGCGATATCGTCGCCTCCACCCGCCCGCCGTGCCTCAGCGGCGCGGGCATGGCGATGCCGTCCCAGGTCGCGGCCACCTGGCCCGTCAGCTCATCCAGCGCCAACTGTCCGTCGAGCTGGGCCCACCCGCCCGGCAGCGAGGCGCCCAGGGCATCGAGGCGCAGGCTCCGATCGTGCACCGCCAGGCGTCCGCGGCTCACCCGCAGCGTCTGCCCGGCCAGCGCCACGTCCAGACGGATCGGCTCGAGCGTCAACTGCGGCGGCTCGCCCGCGGCCGTGACGCGCGCGCTGCCCGCGACGTGCAGGCCCGGGCCCGTCAGCTCCGTCAGCTCCAGCGTGCCGCGCAGGCGGTCGCCGTCGTAACGCCCGCGCCACCGGCCGATCATGCGCGCGTCCGGTGCGTCGCCGAGCAGCGCGTGCAGCAGGCGCGAGGAAGGCTGAAGGTCGAAGCTCGCCTCGTGCATGAACGGCGCCACGCCCGCGAACGACGCCCGCGCCTGGCCCAGCGGCTCGGCGTCGAGCACCAGCTCGTAGGCCATCGGCCCGCGCGCCCGCCCGTGGATCGCCACCTGGTCGAAGCGCTGCTCGGGCATGTCGTAGCGCTCGATGACCAGATGCGCGTTGACGATGTCCAGCGCCGGCAGCGCCAGCGGTGCCGGCGGGCCCGGCCGCGGCTCGCGCTGGGCCAGCCGCCGGCCCACGATCTGCCTGGCCTGGTCCAGGTTCCACTGCCCGTCGATCGCCTCGCGCACGTACACGCTCGGCTCCACCACGCGCGCCGAACGCAGCTCGAAGCCCGTGACCATCGCCAGCACGGCCGTGTGACCCAGCTCCAGCCGGGGCGCCTCGAGCAGCGGCTTGTCGTCCAGCGGCAGCCCGATGCGCACGCCCCGCGCCTCGCTGCGCCCCGTCCAGCCGATGCGCAGCGCGTCGAGGCGCACCTCCAGCCCCAGGGCCTCGGCCAGCTCGCGCTCGACGATCCGCCGCGGCAGGTCCGAGCGCAGCACGACATGCCCCGCCACGCCACCAACGAGCAGCAGCACGGCAAGCAGGAGCGCCAGAACAAGCAGAAATCGTCGCATGCGTAAGCCCGGCAACATCATAGCGGTGGGCCGGCGGTCGGTTTCGCGCCGACGCGACGATCCGCGGCGAGTTGGCCGCTTCCGGCCCTCCTCCCTCCGGGAGGGGCTGGGGGAGGGCGTCACCTGCCACCGTGCGTCTGCGTCACGCCGATACGTCGACTGCAACGACGGTTGCCGGTAACGGCCACGCAAGTTGTTCGAACGCACCCTCCCCCAGCCTCTCCCGAAGGGAGGGGGGGGCGGATCGCATCGGCTTGAGTAAAGTGACACCATGACCACCGACCCGGCCATCCCACCCGCCGGCTTCGCCGACGCGTCAGGGTCGCAGGACGTGGGCTTCAAGATCGCTGGAAGGCAAGAGTGAAATGGGCCAGTTCATGGACAAGCCGTCCAACGCACGGTACGCCGCGACGGTTGGGTCGGTACTTGCGTTCGCGTTTTTGGTGATCGGGGCGGGCGCCGTCGGTTCGGCCGTGCTCGGTTCTGGCGGCGGCGTGATCTTCGCCGCGATCGGGGCCGTGGCGACGTGGGGCATAAGCCGGGGACTGCGCCGATGGGCCGACAGCGTCGAATCGCACGATGGCCGAGATCCTGCGGCGGGCAACGACGCCCGCTCCGCCGCCCTGCCGAGCCTGCCGGCGCCCATCCTCCTCGCCCGTGGCGTGCTCGGCGGCGTGCTGATGGGCCTGGCCAACCTCGTGCCGGGCATCAGCGGCGCGACGATGCTCCTGGCCGCGGGCGTCTACCCCCACTTCATCACCGCCGTGGCCGAGGTCACCTCCCTGCGCTTTCGCCGGCAGTCGCTGCTGGCGCTGGGCAGCGTGGTCGTCGCCGCCGCGGCGGGCATCCTGCTGCTGGCCGGCGTCGTGCGCGACCTGGTCGTCAACGATCGCTGGATCATGTACAGCCTGTTCATCGGCCTGACGCTCGGCGGCGTGCCGGTGCTCTGGCGTATGGTCCGCGCTGCCGGCGGGCCGAGCGTCCGCGTCTGGATTGGCGCCGGTGCGGGGCTGGCGGCGATGGCGCTGCTGGCCCTGGCCCAGGCCTTCGAACTGACGCCCGGCTCCGGCGCCGCCGGCCCGGGCGTCGTCGCCTTCTTCCTCGCCGGGCTCGCCGGGGCCAGCGCCATGATCCTGCCGGGGCTCAGCGGCGGCTACCTGCTGCTGGTGCTCGGCGTCTACGTGCCCGTGCTCGGCGGCGTCGACGAGCTGCGCCAGGCGCTCGCCGCCGGCGACATCGCCGGCCTCGTCCGCCTCGCCCTTGCCTTCGTCCTGCCGGTGGGCCTGGGCGTCGTGGCCGGCGTCGTGGGCGTCAGCCACGTCCTCCGCTGGCTGCTGGCGCGGTACCAGCTCGCCACGCTGGGCGTGCTGCTCGGCCTGCTGGTCGGCGCCCTGGTCGGGCTCTGGCCCTTCCAGCGCTCCGTCGAGCCCGGTGACCCCGACGCCCCGCTCGAGTTCTTCCAGCCCGCGACCTTCCACCTTTTCGCGGCGCTCGCCATCGCCGCCGCCGGCTTCGTCATCACCGCCATGGTGGCGCGGCTGGGCGGGGAGGGAAATAGCCGCGGATGATCACGGATTAGTCGTGGGGTGCCACGGCTTGTCCCGAAGCGACTGTGTTTCCTGTCAAGCGGTGGTGGCGTGAATTTCGTCGGCCATGAGGCGGTTCAGGTGGATCAGCAGCTTGTGCATGCAGGCGGTC